>CAYGFD010000009.1:0-6500 GCA_964349095.1 uncultured Gammaproteobacteria bacterium | reverse complement strand
ACCCGTGATTTACAATCTTCTTATACCGACGCGCGTTATTTACTGGAAGTTATTGCTAGAGAAATAAGAGCGGGGTCTATCGACTATTCATCGGCTGTGTATGCTTCGGGTATTCCCGTGCCAACCGATGAGTTGCATTTAATAACTAGTCAAAACGACACTTTAGTTTTTAGAAAAAGTAATGACGGAGAGTGTGCAGAAATTGGTTGCGTGACCATTGATAGAAATGGTGCTGGGGAAAATCCCATAACCACTCCTAAATTGCAAGTTGATCGACTACAGTTTTATATAACACCGACGACAAATCCGTTTCCTGATTCAGTAACTACTACGACTGAAGATATACAACCCCAGGTCACCGTGGTGTTAAAATCTACCAGCACTAATTCAAAGGTGACAGAAAGAACTTCCACTTATTTACAAACGACGGTAACTTCGCGTGCTTATTTACGCTAGTATGAAATATTTTTTTAACATTGGTAAAAATCGCCCAGGCAACATAATGTTGCTGGCTTTACTGATGCTGGCTGGTGGGATTGTTAGCGGAATCGTTATTTCTGTTTTAGTTGTTAGTGAGGTGCGTCAAGCTTATACTCTGGATAGTTCTTTGCTTGCTTATTATACGGCTGAAGGTGGTTTGGAAGAGAAGCTTTATGATATAAGAATAAAAGAGGCGTGCACCGGAGCAAACGTTTGTGACGACGCTGATTATGTAGACTGTGACGCCGATGCCTCTTGCAAAGTAAAGGTAAATCCAGCTGCTCACATTACAACACCGTTAATTAAAGAAGATGAAACCTTTCAGATTGATTTACGTCCAGGAGATGATATTGGTAAATTAGCTATTCAGTGGTACAAAAAAAATGTTGAGCCTTCACTGTCGGTTTCTTTCATCAATTTACCAAGTACCAACAACCTCTATGTTTGCCGTCCTGATGATGGCGTGCCTATTCCTTGCAATGATGCAGCTGATAATAAGTGCACAGACATAGAATTTGAAAGTGAGAATTTTAGTGATGGTTGTTCTGCTAATTTATTTGCTTATAGCGCTGGCGAAACTCAGCAAATGAGGTTAAAGGCTTTTAATGACGATATCTTGCAATTACAAATTACACCCTCAACATTTGGTATAAACAATTGTAATGGTGGGGATTGTGTTTTTTCTTATTACCTAGACGTTGCTAGTCGCGGTGATTCTGGTCGGGTGCGTTATGAAGTTAAAACTGTTGTTCCTAGCCAGGTGCCAGCCTATGGTTTTCCTGACTATGTTATTTTTTCCCAACAGGAAATTGTTAAGTAGTAGTTTATGAATAAAGCCGAGGCTAAGGTAAGAATTGAAAAATTACGTCAGGAGGTTGATTATCACCGCCATCTTTACCATGTTTTAGATAAACAAGAAATTTCAGACAGCGCTTTGGATTCATTAAAACACGAGCTGTATTTGCTGGAACAAGAATGGCCGGAGTTAATTACAGCTGATTCACCAACGCAAAGGGTGGCGGGCAGGCCGGTGGTTGGTTTTAAAAAAGTGAAACATTTAAAACCCGTCATTTCTATTGAGGACGCTTTTAGTATGGATGAAGTAGAAGAGTGGCAGACACGTAATGAAAAATTTATTAATGAAAAAATAAATGGCTATTTTGGGGAGTTAAAGATGGATGGGTTGTCAATTGTTTTAGTTTATGAAAATGGTCGGCTATCATTTGGAGCTACGCGTGGCGATGGTAAAGTGGGTGAAGAAGTAACGTCTAACTTGCGTACTATAGAAAGCATCCCCCTGCATTTAGATAATTGGGATAGTTCTCTGCCCAAAAGAATTGATATTCGCGGCGAGGTAGTAATATATAAAAAAGAATTAGAACGAATAAATTCTGAGCAAAAAAAGAAAAATTTACCACTTTATGCTAACCCACGCAATTTGGCCGCCGGCACCATTAGACAGCTTGATGCCAAAATTACCGCCACTCGCCAAATGTTTTTCTTTGCGTTTGAGATAATAACTGACGTTGGTCAACACACGCATGCGCAAGTGCACGAAATACTAAAAAATTGGGGATTTAAAACCAACCCCCATTGCCAGACGATTGAAAATATTTCTGCTATAAAAAAATATGTCGATAGGTGGGCAGAGGCAAGAGAAAAATTACCCTATCAAACCGATGGGGTTGTTTTGGTGATTAATGATATAAAACAACAGCGGCTTTTGGGAAGTGTGGGGAAAACAGAAAGATGGATGCTGGCATACAAGTTTCCAGCTGAACAAGCGACGACTAGAGTAAAAGATATTATTGTACAGGTCGGTCGCACCGGCGTATTAACACCAGTCGCTTTATTAGAGCCAGTAAAGCTTGCTGGTACTACGGTATCTAGAGCAACCTTACATAATGAGGACGAGATTAAACGTCTAGGTATTAAGATTGGTGATACGGTTATTGTTCAGAAAGCCGGTGATATTATTCCAGATATTGTGAAAACTTTAGTTAATTTGCGAGTTGGGAAAGAGAAAACCTTTGTTATGCCTAAAAAATGTCCGGTTTGCGGATCGGCCGTCACAAAAAAAACAGGGGAAGTTGCTTGGTACTGTACAAATAAAAAATGTTTTGCAATTGAAGCCGAAAGTATGCGGCATTTTGTCGGTCGACAAAGTTTTAATATTGATGGTTTGGGGCCAAAGATTATTGACCAACTTTTATCAGTAGGATTGATCAAAGATGTGGCTGATCTTTTTTCTTTAAAGGTTGGTGATTTGAAACCACTGGAAAGGTTTGCCGAAAAGTCGGCTGATAATTTAGTTGATGCAATCCAAAAGTCCAAAAAAATTACATTAGCGCGTTTTATTCACGCGCTCGGAATAAGGCATGTGGGTCAAGAAACCGCTGTCGCTTTGGCAAATAATTTTTACAGTCTGGAAAATTTACTTACAGCTAGTCAAGAGCAATTGGAAAAAATATCTGACATTGGACCGGTTGTGGCCAATAGTTTATTTGAATTTTTTAATAACACGGAGGCTAAAAAATTAATAAGTCGCTTATTAAAAGTTGGTGTGGAAATTGAAGAGACTAGGGCGTCAAAAGCAATTGGGGCGCTTTCAGGTAAAACAGTTGTAATCACTGGCAGCTTGCAAAAATTTAGTCGGGAGGAGGCTAAACAAATGGTGCGGGATGCTGGTGGTAAGTCCAGTGAGTCTGTTAGCAAAAATACCGACTATGTTTTATCAGGCGAAAATCCCGGGTCAAAATTAACTGACGCGCGCAGGCTGGGTGTGAAGGTTGTTAATGAAAAAGATTTTCTTAATTTATTAAGAGTAAACTAGAAAGTATCATATTATTTTTATAAAGTATAATTTGGCTAGAATGGTTAATTTAGCTAAAATACCTGTATGGAATTGACTAAAGAAGATATTACAAAGCTTGCGCGATTATCCAGGCTATCTTTGACGGATGGCGAGTTCGTAGGTATGGAAAAAGATTTAGACAAGGTACTGCATTATGTGGCAAAAGTGCAGGAGCTTAAGGACGAAAAGTCATTAGCAGAAAAGGACGCAGACAATATTTTGCGTGAGGACAAAGTGATTCCTCGGTTTGAACCGATGGAGCCGTTTGCAGCAAGCGTTCCGCAGCAAGATGATTTATTGGTAGTTCCGCCAGTTTTTAAAAAATAATTTATGGATTTAACACGACTTTCAATTGACGAGTTGTGGGCTGGTTATAAATCCGGTGATTTTACTGTGACCGATGTAGTAACGACTTATTTAGATAGAATAAAAAAATTTGATAAAGAATTGAATTGTTATATTACAGTAAATAAAGAAGAGGCGTTATTACAAGCGACTCGATTAGATAAAAAAATCAAGGCCAAGAATATCGCCGGTAATTTATTTGGTATCCCAATAGCAATTAAAGATGTAATTTCAACTAAAGGGGTTAGAACGACAGCTGGGTCAAAAATGCTCGAGAATTATGCCCCGGTATTTAGTGCGACCGTTTATGAAAAAATTCTAGCCGAGCAAGCGGTGGTTTTGGGAAAAACAAATTGTGATGAGTTTGCTATGGGGGCGTCGGGCGAAAATTCGGCCTTCGGAGTAACAAAAAATCCATGGGATAAAAACAAAGTTCCCGGAGGGTCGTCTTCTGGTTCGGCCGCCGCAGTGGCTGGTCGGCTTTGTCGCGTGGCATTGGGAACTGACACAGGTGGCTCGGTAAGACAGCCAGCTGGGTTTTGTGGTGTAGTTGGTATTAAGCCAACTTATGGGCGCGTTTCTCGGCACGGCATCATTGCTATGGCATCTTCATTTGATCAAGTCGGCGTGATGGCTCCAACGTCTAAAGAAGCTGCTCAAGTACTCAAGGTAATTGCTGGTCATGATGAGCTCGATTCAACCTCTAGAAAAAATCCGGTGGTAAATTATGTTGATTTAGAGAGTAAGAAAATGAATATTGGTTTACCTAAACAATTCATTGGTGATGGTATTGAAGAGGGTATTAGAGAAAATATACTGGCCGTTGCGAAAGAGTTAAAAAAACTTGGTCATAAAGTCACAGAAATAGATTTACCAGCCATTCCTTACGCCTTACCGGTCTATTATATAATTACACCAGCCGAGGTCAGTGCAAATTTGGCACGGTATGACGGCTTGCGTTTTGGTAGCAGAGTTAGTGGTCAGGATTTATTTAATACTTATACAGAAACAAGAGGTAAGTTTTTAGGTAAGGAGGTTAAGCGTCGCATCATGCTTGGTACTTATGTCTTGTCGGCCGGCTATTATGAAGCCTATTATCGTAAAGCACTGCGTGCCCAGGCAGTTATCAAACATGAATTTGAAAAAGCTTTTAAGAAGTATGACGTCCTAATAGGCCCCACCTCACCATCGACCGCATTTAATATTGGTGAAAAATCTAACGATCCGCTGGCGATGTATTTAGCAGACATCAATACCGTGCCAGTCAATATTGCTGGGCTACCCGGCCTCTCAGTGCCCAGTGGTTTAGTTAATGGTTTGCCGGTTGGGTTACAAATTATTGCCCCCTGGTTTCAAGAAGAAAATATTTTTAGACTCGCCACTGATGTTGAAAAAGTTCGTGGCGAATGGAACTTGCCATAACTATGGATGGGATAACAGAACTAATTTCGGTTTACGGTTATATAGTTTTGTTTTTAGGAGTAGTAGCTGAAGGGGAGATATTTCCGTTAGCGGCGGGGTGGCTGACGATTGATGGTACTATCAATATTTATTGGAGTATCCTCATTTCGTTTGTTGGTGTCGTAATTGGTGATATTTTATGGTTTAAGATGGGGCAGAAGTGGGGTCGACCATTAGTCGATCGTTTTGGTAAATATATTTGGCTTAAGCAAAGTAAAATTGAAGCGCTGCAAAAACATTTTTCAGAAAATGGTAAAAAAACTTTGTTCATTACAAAATTTATTTATTCTTTTGGTCATTCCTCAATTCTGGTGGCGGGTATGGCGAATATGAACTTTCGGGAATTTATTAAAGTAGATATCGCCGCTGGTTTTTTATGGTCAGTACTTTTTATTTCGCTGGGCCGTCTTTTAGGGGAGAGCTTCACTTTAATCAGTGACTGGTTAAAGAATATTACGCTAGCTGTTATTGCCGTCGTAGTTATACTATTAATAGCTCAAACATTACTTCGAAAAAAATTGGGACGAGTAGTGAAATAGTTGTTTTTAACTCTTATTGGGTTATTATTAAATAAGATATGGAGATAAATTTAACAGGCGTACCTATAGAGCCAGCTCACCTGGATAATTACCAAAAACCAGTTCCCTGGTATAAAAAATGGTGGTTGATAGTTATTGGGGTGTTGGTTATTTTGTGGTTTGGTTTACCATACATACTGACACCATTATCAGAAAAGCGTTTGCAAGATCAACTTGATAGATTAACAACCAATACTAACAGCAATCAACTAGCTGGGGAAGGTTTGGCAACGTCTGATGATCCGGTTATAGGCTTTGATGGCGCTCCAGTTGTAATAGTTGAGTTTTTAGATTATGAGTGTCCATTCTGTCGAGAAGCGGCGCCTATTATTAAACAAGTCATGGCGGCCTATCCCGATGCGGTTAAGCTGGTAATCAGGGACTTTCCAGTAGATTCTGTTCACCCGGAAGCAATTAATGCGGCAGTAGCGGCTAACTGTGCCTTGGAACAGGGAAAGTTTTGGGAATATCACGATACACTTTATAGTCAGCAGGATAATTTAGGTAGTGATTTATATAATAGTTTAGCTACTACTCTTGGTTTAGATAAAATAAAATTTAATTCTTGTCTTAATTCGTTGGCGATTAGAAATGAAATTAGTAATGATTTCAACGCTGGTGTGGATGCAGGTGTGAGGGGGACACCGACTTTTTTTGTAAATAACAAAAAAGTTGAAGGCCCACTGCCGTTTGACCTTTGGCAAAAAATCATTCAATCGGAAATCGATAATAAATTTAAGTAGTTTTTGCCGACTTACCAAAACCTGATATAATTATCATAT
>CAYGFD010000008.1:0-22032 GCA_964349095.1 uncultured Gammaproteobacteria bacterium | reverse complement strand
ACTTTATTCATTAACATTGGAATAGTTAGGTGTTTGCGGTTAGATTCACCTTTAATTCGATTAAGCTTTCGTGTTGGAATATCGCCCCGGTCTTTTATGTGTTGAGCTGTTTTTTGCGCTATTAAGCTAGCGGCTGAATAAAGACTATGCTTACCAAACCGCTCAGACATTTTATCTACCGCCTCATAAAGTTGTGTAAGTTTTTGTATTTTAATAGTTGGTTCAAATAGCGACGGTTGCAATCCTTTTTCGGGAATTAAGTTAGCAAGGATAATTCCGGTCGATCGGTAAAGTTTGCGCGATGAAAATATTTTTTCAAAAATTTGGCGCATTAAACCAATCATATCTTGGGGAAAGTGTGATGCGCGCGATAAAATTAACTCCAATCCATGGTCAGTAAAATCTTGTTCCCGTAAATAAATTACCAAGTTTTGAGCTACTAGATGGTGCCGGCGTGCTTTTATACAAGCATTCTCTAAATTTTTAGTAAGTTGGGCAAATACAAAATCAAAATCGTTAGAGGCGGGGGTAAAAGTTTTGGTTTTACTAATTGATAAATAATCATCTTTCTCTTCGGTCGTCACCTCGTAAACACTATGGCCGTTAAGTTCTTGCCACATTTCAAAATGTGGTTTGGTAAAATATTTTTTTATATAATCTTCAGTTTTAGTAGCTAAATCCAGCGCGGTTTTTATGCCTAGTTTTTGGCAGTAAGCCGCAGTGCGGGGACCTATGCCCCAAAGTTTTTCTACTGGTGTAATTCGCAAAAATTTGTGTATGTCTCTGCCTGCAATAGGAGTAAAGCCAGATGGTTTTTTAAATTTGGAGGCTATTTTACAAAGCACTTTAGACAAACTTAAACCAACCGAAACAGTTATTCCTAGCTCAGATTCTATAGCGGTTTTCATTTTTAAGGCGATTGCGGAATAGGAGCAATGAAAAGGTCTTTGTAGGCCAGTAAGGTCGGCAAACCCCTCATCAATAGAATACTCCTCTACTTGTGAAGTAAAGCGACGCATAATCGCGAACATACGTTTAGAAAATAGACTGTAAGTTTCATAATCAGAGGGTAAAATAATAGCGTCAGGACAAAGTTTTTTTACCTCCCACAGTGGCACGCCTCGTGATACACCCCTAGCTTTAGCCTCGTAACTCGCTGCTGCTACTATTCCCCGTTCTTTACCAGTTATCACCGGTAGTCCGCGATACTCAGGGTGCAAAGCTTGTTCGCAAGAGGCAAAAAAAGCGTCACCGTCTATGTGTACAATAGCGCGCGGCCATGAAGAAATAGTTAGGGGGCCCCCACCAAACATATTATTGTTTTTTATTTATATTTTCTAATAACCGCCGTGACTACGCCCGCAATTTTTAACTCTTCTTTAGCTGTGACAATATGAAAGCGTTTGTTAGCTGGCACTAGTACTACTTGCCCGCCACGTTTTTCAAAATATTTTATAGTCCATTCCCTATCTACTTCCGCTACCACAATATCGCCGTGTCGGGGCGCTCGTCCGCGTTCTAGTATCACCATGTCCCCTGGTTGTATACCAGCGTCGATCATGGAGTCCCCGCTAACTTTTAACATAAAGCTAGCTTCACGATTTCTTATCAACCAATCATCGAGTGACAGTGTATCAACCATTTCCTCTTCAGCTGGTGAAGGCCAGCCGGCTTGTACTGTGCCCAAAACTTTAACCGGCATTAATTTTTTACCAGGTAGCAGACGACCCTGATCGTCTTTTTTTACCCACTCAAAATTAAGCCACTTCTGTACTAAGCGTAGGGCGGCGTATTTGGATTTAAATTTACAAAATTCAGCCACCTCACTGTAGCTAGGCATGCGCTCAGTGGTTTTATAAAAACTTTGTAATTCTTTTGTACGTAGATTATTTATAGGTGGTCGCCCCATATATTATTAAGTGTACTTTTGTACACTTAATAAGTCAAGTTCTCTTTCGCTATTTTATCGTTCGCTTCGGTTCCGCACCGTTACCCTAGCCCCGCTATGTTGGCAGTTTAATACTCGTGTCGTCAGATTTATGGTTAGTGCTACAATTATTTATATGCTCAAAATATTTGATTTACCTATTTCGGATATTTCTTATTCCGAGACAATTGCACAAATAAAAATCTGGATTAAAGATGCTCGCCAACATTTGATCGTGACTGCTAATCCAGAGATATTATTGCATGCTAAATTTAATACGGATTATTTTCATATACTAAAAAACTCTTCATTACTTTTACCTGATGGAGTTGGAATAAGTTTATTGTCCTACCTTTTTAATGCACCAATAGTAAAAGGGAGGGTCATGGGCGTTGATCTAGTGGAGCGCATTCTAAAAGAGGCCGCGCTTTCTGATATGAAAGTATTTATGTTGGGTGATTCAGTAAATGTGCTTAACACTATTAGAGACAAGTACAGCGCACAGATCTCATATGCAGCTGGTCCGCAATTTACTGAGTGGGAGAGAATGCCGTTAGCTGATGGTAAAAGTGAAGAGGTGATCACAACTATTAATAATTCGGGGGCTGAGGTTTTATTAGTAGCTTTTGGTGCGCCTAAGCAAGAGCGATGGATTGATTACTACTTAAAACAAATGCCGGGAATAAAGGTTGCTATAGGTGTTGGCGGATCCTTAGATTATTTGAGCAATAGATACAAAAGGGCCCCAATATTGATGCAGAGGTTTGGTCTGGAGTGGTTATGGAGATTAATACTTCAACCAAAACGAGTTATCCGCATTATTAAGGCGGTATTTATATTTCCAATCTTGGCTTTAGTGGACCATTTTAATAACAGTAACTAGGTTTGTTCCACGTGGAACAATTTAAAAGCACGGTCTGTGGATAAACCGTGGAATATTTTTATACAAATTTTGGAAATTTACTTGGTGGACCGAAGGGGACTCGAACCCCTGACCCCTTCCATGCCATGGAAGTGCTCTACCAGCTGAGCTATCGGCCCGAAAAACGAACTAAATGTAGATAAATTATAGCCATTTTATGTAGATTGTCAATTATTGTTCCACGTAGAACAATATGTGTCGTAAAATATAATAAACACTCCATCCACGATTACCTGTGGGTGTAGTTTGAGTAACCGCCTAGAATATGACAGGTGGTTGAAGCGGTGGATCCACAAACACCCACTAAGGAGGACTAGGAATTATACCGCTGTTTAAATCTTACCTTGCTTGACAATTTAACAGTATACTATATACTAGTATATAGTATTTCTATAAAGTGTGATATTAAAGTTGTTACCGATCAATACAACCGTCTGGAGGGTCAAATTTCAGGCATTGGGAGAATGATTGAGTCCAAGCGTGACTGTGAAGATATAATTCAGCAAATTGTTGCTGCACGAGCTTCGCTTGAGCGTTTAGGGAGGCTGCTTCTCGAAGCTGAAGCTAACGGCTGTTTTGGCGACGACTTGACTGATCCAGAGAAAGTGAAAAAATTAGAACAATTGGTTTCCCAATTATTTAAAATCACCTCTTAATTTTTATTTTATAGTTAATTTATATTTATGGCAGAAGTAATTTTTACTGATCAAAATTTCGACACTGAAGTTCTAAAAAGTTCCGTAACAGTTTTGGTTGATATTTGGGCACCGTGGTGTGGCCCATGTCGTTTGCAAGGCCCGATCATTGAGGAGTTGGCTCATGACTATGAAGGGAAGTCTGTTAAGATTGGAAAACTAAATGCGGATGAGAATCACGAGACTACAACAAAATTTAATGTTCTGAGCATTCCCACACTTTTAATAATTAAAGCTGGAGAGGTCGTCGAACAATTTGTTGGTGTACAGCCCAAGGATAAACTTGTTCAAGCTTTAACTAAGCACATGTAAAATGGAAAGCGAAAAAATTACCTACGATTGTATTATTGTTGGGGGCGGTGCAGCAGGACTAACTGCTTCTATTTATACTTCGCGTCGAGGTATGAAAACTTTGCTGATCAGTCCAGATATTGGTGGGCAAGCAGCGACGACTAATGAAATTGAAAATTATCCCGGCGTGGGACTCATTGATGGTCCGACACTAATGAATAAGTTTAAGGAGCAGTCCGAGAGTGTTGGCACGAAATTTTTATACGCGGAAGTTATTAGTATTGTTAAATCAGCAGATGAAAAAGGTCTGCCTATTTTTACCGTCACAACTAATACTGAGAGCTTCGTTTCTTATACTGTAATTTTGGCCTTTGGTTTATCGCACCGACACCTAGGTGTTCCGGGTGAAACAGAATTTGCTGGTAAAGGAGTAAGCTATTGTGCAACTTGCGATGCGCCCTTTTTTAAAAATAAAAATGTGGCCGTAGTCGGTGGTGGTAATTCAGCGGTGGATGCGGCTCTACTGCTGGCGCAATGGTGCCCAAAGGTTTATTTAATTCATCGTACTAAAGAATTTAAGGCCGAGGCGGTACTGGTTGAACAGTTAAAACAGCCTAATATTGAGATACTGCTCGATAAAGAAACCGTTGAGATTAAAGGTGATCAGCGGGTAAAGAGTATAGTGGTTCGAGATGTGAATAATCCAGAACAGGTTCAGGAGTTACCTCTTGATGGCGTGTTTGTGGAGATTGGTTTTATTGCCAATACTAAGTGGTTACAAGATCTGGTAGAGTTTGATGAGCGTAAACAAATAAAAGTGAATCGCGATTGTGAAACGTCTCAACCGGGGGTGCTCGCCGCCGGCGACGTGACCACTATTTCCTATAAGCAAATAGTTATTTCAGCTGGTGAGGGTGCGACCGCGGCCCTTAAGACTTATTCTTATTTACAAAAAGCCCGTGGGTTTAGAGGGGTTAATATTGATTGGGGTTTGAAAAAAAGCCCGACGCCGATTGCCACACAAATCGGGGTGGACGCAATTAAAAATTAATTTAATTTTATATGTCAGTGTTTAATAATGCTTTACAACAACTTAAGGTCGCTTCTGAATATTTGAATTTGTCACCAGGGGTTTTGGAACAACTCAAACAGCCCGAGAGAATACTTCAGTTTGCATTACCAATAATAATGGATGATGGTTCAACTAAAACTTTTACTGGGTTTAGAGTGCAATACACATCGGCGCGCGGTCCTTACAAAGGTGGTTTGCGATTTCATCCACAAACTAATTTAGACGAGGTTAAGGCGTTGGCGTTTTGGATGGGAATTAAATGCGCGGTGGCGGGTATACCTTTAGGTGGTGGAAAGGGTGGTATCACCGTTGATCCTAAAAAGTTATCCAAAGGTGAGTTAGAAAGATTATCGCGCGCGTTGTCTAGAAGACTCGCTCCGTTCATTGGCCCAGAACAAGACGTGCCAGCGCCAGATGTTAACACGACTCCAGAAATTATGGCCTGGATGGGTGATGAATATAATCGCATTGTCGGAAAACAGGTCAAAGGGACTTTTACAGGTAAGCCGCTGGAGGCTGGCGGTTCCGAAGGCCGGACCGAAGCAACAGCTCGGGGCGGGCTTTATGTGTTTCTTGAATTAGCAAAGAAATTAAAGTTAAATTCTAAAACAACTACAGTCGCAGTTCAGGGTATGGGAAATGTTGGGGGCATTATGGCCCGGTTACTTCACGAGGAAGGTTTTAAAGTGGTAGCTATGTCAGACTCTAAGGGGGCGATATATAATCCTCAAGGTTTAAATCCTATGGATGTGGAAAAGTATAAGAAAGAAAGGGGGGTGCTGACTGGTTTCCCAAAAAGTAAATCAATTAGCAATAATCAATTATTAGAGTTGCCAGTAACTGTTTTGGTGCCGGCGGCCTTAGAAAATCAAATTACCAAATCTAACGTTGGTCGGGTTAAGGCTAAAGTAATATTTGAGATGGCTAACGGTCCAACCACCCCTGAGGCCGATGAAAAGTTTGGTAAGAAAAATGTAGTAGTCGTGCCAGACGTCTTGGCTAATGCCGGCGGGGTTACGGTTTCTTATTTTGAACTAGTGCAAAATATTCAGCAATATTATTGGACAGAAAAAGAAGTTAATGAAAAATTGAAACCAATAATGGTTAAGGCGTTCAATGATATTTGGAATAAGGCACAGGAATTGAAAGTTTCGCTGCGTACCGCCGCGTTTGTACTGGCGGTGGAGAGAATAGGTAAGGCAATTGAAGCGCGAGGAAAATACTAATTTTATTTATTTAACACCGCTCTTTAGTGAGCGGTGTTTTATTTTGACAAAACACGTCCGAGGTTATAAGATTTTAGACCAACTCACTAAATAAAAATCAAAAGGAGTAGTACCTTGAAAAATGGTCATCTGGAAAATTGTCCAGGCGGTTACTGCTCCTGCGAGGAGCGTAGATATTGGCGAGTGCTTGGTATTGCGCTCATCATCACTGCCCTGGAAGTGGTCGGTGGATTTTTATCAGGAAGTTTAGCTTTACTCTCTGACGCTGGGCACGTCTTTATTGACGGAGTTTCTTGTGTTGTGGCGATTATCGTTGCTAAAAAAGTAAAGGATCATAGAAGTAGCGAAAACAGAATCCGCGCGGTTGGTGGATTTATTCACGCCGGGCTTTTATTAGCAGTGGTAGCTATAATATTTAATGAATGCTGGCATCGTTTTGGTTCAGCTCAAGAAATAGTCGGTGGGTATATGTTATCGGTTGCGGTTTTGGGAGCGCTGGGAAATTGGTACCAGCATGTTATTTTAGAAAGTGTTGGGCATCAACATATAACCAGCCAAGGACTGGCCGTACATGTGTTATCTGATTTTTGGCAGAGTTTGGCCGTGATACTTACCAGTATGATTATATGGTTGACCGACTTGGTAATATTTGACCCCATTATTTCTTTTCTCATTGCACTGGCAATGCTTAAGTGGTCTGGGCAACTGGCCTGGAAAAGTTATCGATTGTTTAAAGCCGACTAACAAGTTGGCTTTTTTTATTTTGAGCTAATGTTTAAATGTATTTTCTTTTTTTCCATCTTAATAGATAATAACTATATGGACGTAAAGGATTTTATAAATCAAAAATATAAATACGCTTTGGTAGGCGCTTCCACGGATAAAAATAAATATGGTTATACAGTGGTTAATGATTTAGCGCAGGCCAATTACAATATCGTGGGGGTTAATCCAAAGTATAATGAAATTGAGGGTATAAAAATTTATTCAACGTTAGAAGAAGTACCTGGTAAAATCGATGTGGTAATTTTTGTTGTGCCGCCCGGCGTAGGGTTGCCAATGCTTTCAATTGTAAAAAAAATTGGTGTAGACAAGGTTTGGTTTCAGCCGGGGGCTGAAAGTTCCGAAATAGTTGAGGCCTGTAAAAAATTAAGATTAGATGTTGTAGCTGATGGGAGTTGTATAATGATTGCGAGGCGAAGTTTAAGCTTATGAATAAAGATAAATTTATTTATGAGAAAAGGCTTTGGCGGAAAGGGTTAAGTGTTGTGGCTGGGGCGGACGAAGTCGGTCGCGGTGCTTTAGCTGGCCCAATTGTGGCGGCGGCCGTAGTTTTTTCACCCAGCATTGCAAAGGTAAAGGGTAATTGGTTACAGGAGATTAAAGATTCAAAAAAATTATCAGCAGCCAAACGGGAATATTTATACAAAAAAATTGTTTTAAGTGCTCGTGCTGTTGCGGTGGTAAAAATTACTAATACTGTAATTGATCAGTCTGGAATACAGGTTGCCAATATTAATTCGGTTATTAAAGCCGTCAAGATAATTAAACCTAAAGTGGAGTATTTGTTGCTGGACTATATTGGAGGTTTTAATTTGGATTTACCGCATCAGTGTATCGTTAAGGGTGACCAAAAAGTTTTTTCTATTGCCTGTGCTTCTATTATCGCTAAAGTTTACAGAGATCGCCTGATGGCGAGGTTGGGTAAAAAGTATCCGCAATATAATTGGGCTAAAAACAAAGGTTATGGTTCCTTGGGGCACCGGCAGGCAATAAAGAAATTTGGTCTTAGTCCCTTGCATCGTAAATCTTTTAGTATTTCATAGTAGCAGTGCTATAATATAGTTATGTTAAGTAAACTAGTACCTACTAAATTACTTGATCCGCAAGAATTATTGACCAAGTATTTGGATTTAAAAATGGGTGAATTGGTTGGTGATTTAGGCTGTGGGGGTGCGGGTTATTTTACCCTACCGGCCGCGCGTTTGGTTGGCGGTAAGGGGAAGATTTACGCAGTGGATATTTTAAAAGCGGCTTTGGAGGGTGTAAGAGGAAAGGCCAAGCTTGATAATATACTAAATATTGAGACGGTTTGGTCTGATCTAGAACGTTTAGGTGCAACCAGCATACCCGTTGGCTCGCTTGACGCCGCCCTACTTATTAATATAATGTATCAATCACGTAATAACATTGCGATACTTGATGAGGCGAAACGTTTATTAAAAACAGGGGGCAGGCTATTGATCGTAGATTGGAAAGTGGAACAGACGCCATTTGGTCCGCCGGTAAACGATCGATTGTCGCCAGAACAAGTCAAAGAGTTTGCTGCTCGCGCAGGATTGAAAGAGGATAAACAGTTTCAAGCCGGCGCCTATCATTACGGATTTATATTTGTTAAGTAAAAATTTATATATATGTTAGATTGGATAAAATATTTTTTTAGTTGGGGCCATTTATTTTCAAGCTACGCGCCTAAATTTCAGGACTCAACCTATAGTATTTTAATGTATTCATTAAGTGCCATGATTGTGCTGGGAATTATTTTTAAAATTGTGGCGGCCTTACAAAAAATGGTACCTTGGAAAACTTTGTATAATAGAATTGGTGGTTGGTTAATAACCATCAGTGTTTTATCATTGGTTTCCGTTTTCTTTACCCAAACAGCGACACCGCTTTTAGGAAGTCGTTTTTGGTTCGTGTTATGGATGATTATTGCTTTGGTTTGGCTTTATTATATTTGTAAATTTGCGTTTACAAAATTACCTAAACAAGTGGAAGAAATGCACGAGCAGCAACAACGTGCCAAGTACTTGCCTAAGAAAGTTTAGTCATGCCGCACCAGCGTCAGCAAACTGGTAATCAAGGTGAATATCTAGCAGCGCGTTTTCTTGAAAAAAACGGTTTTGTAGTAATCGAAACAAATTATCATTTCAGTAGAAATGCGGAAATTGATATTATAGCCATGGATCAAGGAGAGTTAGTTTTTGTAGAAGTTAAAACTAGGCACGGCCATAGCGCTGGTTACCCAGAGGATGCAGTAACACCAGCTAAACTTGATAAGATGAAACTAGCGGCGCAGAATTATTTACTACAGCACCCACAAAATAGCGAGCGGTTTCGGTTTGACGTGGTAGCTATTCAATACGGGCTAGAGGACGCACCGGAGTTTAAGCATTTTAAGGCGGTTTGTTAATCTTGACTTTTCGCTTGGTTGATATATAATACTGATAGACTAGTATTCTTAATACTAGTTATTTTTTTACGATTAATTTTATATATGAAACAAGCATCTCCAATTCAGCAAGCCATTCAGCAAATTTGTGAGGAAAAAAATATTCCTTATGAGTCTGTTATAGATACAATTGAACAAGCCTTAGCCGCCGCCTACCGTAAGGATTTCGGACAAAAGAATGAAAACATTAAGGTAATTTTCGACCCTGAAACAGCAGCGTCCCAAGTTTTTGATATTAAAACTGTGGTAGATGGGCCAGCTGAAGGCGAAGAAGAAATCAATGAAAAAAAGGAGATATTACTTACTGAGGCTCAAAAAGAGTATCCAGATATTAAGGTTGGTGACGAAATTAAGACAGAATTGAAAGTCCCGGCTGATTACGGGCGTATGGCAGCTCAGACCGCCAAACAAGTTATCATCCAACGTTTACGAGAAGCTGAGCGCGATATTGTGTTTTCGGAGTATAAGGAAAAAGAAGGGACAGTAATACCCGGAACAGTGCAAAGAGTTGAAGGCAGAACTGTTTTCGTCAATATTGGTCACACTGTAGCTGTCATGCCTGCCTCTGAACAAGCGCCACGCGAGCATTATTTACCCGGACAAAGGTTGCGTGTTTATTTAGTGGCAGTTAACGCTGCTAATAAAGGTCCGGAAGTTTTGGTTTCTCGCGCGCACCCTGAAATGGTGAAGCAGTTATTTACTACCGAAGTTCCAGAAATAGCCGCTGGTGCAGTGGAAATAAAAGCCATAGCTAGAGAAGCGGGTAGCAGAACTAAAATTGCGGTCATGGCAAAAGAAGAAAACATCGACCCGATTGGTTCTTGCGTCGGTCAGCGTGGAACACGCGTGCAAACAGTTATATCAGAATTGGGTGGAGAAAAGATTGATATTGTGGCTTGGAGTGATGATGTGGTTAAATTTATTACAGCATCACTGGCACCTGCCAAGGTTATGTCAGTAGAATTGAATGAAGCCGAAAAAGTCGCCAAAGTAGAGGTGGCGGCCGATCAACTGTCACTGGCCATTGGTCGTGGTGGGCAAAATGTTCGTTTGGCAGTTAAATTAACCGGTTGGAAAATTGATATATTAGGTTCCGAAATTCCAGCAGCTTCTACGGCCGAGGGTGAAGAGACATCTCCCATAGGTGATGGTGTAGCGCCAGAAGAAATAGTAACAGCAGAGTCGGCGCCAGTAGTTGAAGAAGTCGCTCCAGAAACAGTGCCTGAAAAATCAACTGAAGATTTAAATAATAAAGAGTAATTTAATCATTATAAATATATGAATACATATACATTGTTTTCTATAATTTCATCGGTCATAGTAATTGCTTATGGATTACTATTAACTAAGTGGATTTTAAAGTTACCTGCTGGTAGCGACAAGATGCAAGAGATCGCCCGCGCTATTCAAGAGGGCGCCAAGGCCTATTTAACAAGACAATATCGCGCAGTCGCCTGGATTGCCGGTGCTATGATTATTATTTTTTGGGCATGGCTAGGTTGGGAAACAGCTATCGCATTTTTAATTGGCGCTGTGCTTTCTGCATTAGCGGGATTTATTGGCATGAATGTGTCTGTCAGGGCAAACGTTCGTACTGCAGAAGCAGCTAAAAGCGGTTTAAGCAGCGCTTTAAACGTCGCGGTACGGGGAGGGGCGGTTACTGGCTTACTAGTCGTAGGTTTAGGTCTACTCGGGGTAGCTGGTTACATGGCGATTTTAAATTCAATAGACGTTCCTCTGCAGGAAGTTATGAGAATATTAGTTGGACTCGGGTTTGGAGGAAGTTTAATTTCTGTATTTGCTAGGTTGGGTGGAGGTATTTATACCAAAGCCGCTGACGTTGGTGCCGACTTAGTTGGTAAAGTTGAAGCTGGAATTCCAGAAGATGATCCAAGAAATCCGGCTGTAATTGCTGACAACGTTGGTGACAACGTAGGTGATTGTGCTGGTATGGCCGCTGATCTTTTTGAAACTTATGCCGTCACTTTAGTGGCCGCTATGTTACTTGGTTCGCTAGTGTTCAAACATTTTGATAATGCAATTTACTTTCCGTTAGTTTTAGGAGGCATCTCTATACTCTCATCTTTAATCGGAACTTTTGCTATTCGCCTTGGTCAATCACAAAATATCATGGGCGCTTTGTATAAAGGATTAGCCGTTAGTGGTGTGTTAGCAGCGATTGGTTTCTATTACGCCACCGAGTATATGATGGTTGGTAATGGTCCTTACTCAGTAATGAATATTTTCTTAAGTTCATTAGTTGGTTTGGCAGTAACTTTCTTGCTGGTAATGATCACTGAATATTATACTTCAACAAAATATGCTCCAGTTAAATCTATTGCGGAAGCCTCTAACACCGGACATGGAACAAATATCATTCGCGGCTTAGCAGTTGGTATGAAGTCAACTGTTTGGCCGGTGTTGGTAATTGCCGCTGGTATTTTAGGTGCTTACAGTTTAGCGGAACTTTATGGTGTAGCGATTGCGGCTATGAGTATGTTATCTCTAACGGGTATTATTGTGACCATCGATGCTTATGGACCAATTACTGATAATGCTGGTGGAATTGCTGAGATGGCAGGCTTGGACGAGTCAGTAAGAAACGTTACTGATCCACTCGATGCGGTCGGTAATACAACCAAAGCCATAACCAAAGGTTATGCGATAGGGTCAGCAGGATTAGCAGCCTTGGTTTTATTTGCCGCCTACGTTCAGGAATTTATTGATCATGGTGTGCAAGTGAGGTTTGAGCTAAATAATCCATACGTTTTGGTAGGATTATTTTTAGGTGGTTTATTGCCATATTGGTTTGGGTCTTTAGCTATGGAAGCGGTTGGAAAAGCGGCTGGTAGTGTGGTGGTTGAGGTGAGGCGTCAATTCAAAGAAATAAAAGGCATCATGGAAGGAACCGCTAAACCAGATTACGGAAAAGCAGTGGATATTGTTACTCAGGGAGCTTTAAAACAAATGATTTTACCAGCCTTAATCCCAGTATTGGCTCCCATACTAGTTGCCTTCACTTTAGGACGGGAAGCTTTGGGTGGTTTGCTGGTGGGCAGTATTGTTACTGGATTATTTATGGCAATTGCCATGACATCTGGTGGTGCCGCTTGGGACAATGCAAAAAAATATATTGAGCTAGGAAATTTTGGAGGAAAAGGTTCCCCCGCTCATCAAGCAGCAGTCACTGGCGATACCGTTGGCGATCCTTACAAAGATACCGCTGGTCCAGCTATGAACCCAATGATTAAGGTTCTAAATGTAGTTGCCTTGCTATTAGTCTCATTTTTACTCTAATGAAGATAGATTCAACAAATAAAAACGGTAGTACGCTGGAAATTATTATAGAATTGTCTGGCGAGGAAGTCTCGGCAATTCAGAAACAAGCGGCGGTTAATTTATCGTCCGAAAAAAGTATCCCAGGCTTTAGAGCTGGTAAAGCTCCTTATGATTTAGTAAAAAAATATTTGGGTGCACCAGTCTTGGAAGAAGAGGAGTTATTACTCGCAGTAAAGAAATTTTATATTCCTCATGTGTTTGATAATACAATAGAGGTTGTTGGTAGGCCAAAGGTAGATTTAGTCAGCCAAGAACCATACAAGTTCAAGGTGATAGCAGATTTATTTCCTGAGGTAACACTGGGACAATGGGAAAAATTATCTGTCAATAAAAAGCCCGTTAAAGTTGATGAGACTCGCGTCGCAAAGTTGATAGATGAATTAAGAGAGAGTAGGGCTACAGAAGCCTTGGCTGATAAGGCGATAACTTTGGGTGATAGAATTACCATGGACTTTCAAGTTTCGGTTGACAATGTCGTTATAGATGGCGGTGCGGCGAAAGATTATTCCATCATTGTTGGTAAGGGACAACTCGTTCCAGGTTTTGAAGACAATTTAATCGGTTTAAAGGCGAACGAAGAAAAGAAGTTCGATATTAAATTTCCCGAAGATTACCATAAAAATTTAGCAGGCAAACAAGCGCAAGTGAAAGTGACTGTGAAATCAGTGTTGGAAAGGAAGTTGCCAGAAGTTAATGATGAGTTTGCTAAAAATTTAGGCACGTTTGAATCAGTAAAAGAACTGCAAGATAAGTTACGAGAAAATCTAACAGATGAATTGAATGTTGAGGAAAATAACCGGGTGGAAAGAGAGATGTTCGAGTCAATGTTAGGTGTGGCAAAGTTTACCCCTATCCCACAGGCATTGATTGATAGCGAAATAGAACAAATGATTGCCGAATTTTCACACGGCATTTCTCATCAAGGTATTCCGTTTGAAGAGTATTTGCAGTCATTAAAGAAAACTGTTGAAGATTTGAAAAAAGAGTTTGTTGAGCCGGCTACTAAGCGGGTTAAAGTGGCTCTTATAATAAAGGAAGTAAGTAAACAAGAAAAGTTAGAGGCAACAGAGGAAGAAGTTCAGGAAGATATTGATAAAGCGCTTGCATACCATGATTATGATGAAAAGATTAAGAATCGGGTAGAAACGGCAGATTATCGGGAGAGGGTAAAACATTTCCTCACCAATAAGAAGGTAGTAGATTGGTTAAAGGAAAAGTTGGTAAAGTAAAAAGATATTTATAAAAAGGCTGCTTATTTTAGCGGCCTTTTTTTATCCTCATAATTTCTGTATCCTTAATGTATTATGTTATTTGGCTCTCACATTTCCGCGGCGGGCGGACCGCAAAACGCACCCGAGCGCGCAGCCGAGGTTGGGTGTGAAGTGTTTCAATTTTTTTCTCGACCACCTCAAGGTGGTCCTGGTATAAAGTTGACCCCCACAATTGTTAAAGAGTTTAAGGATAATTGTAAAAAATATAGGCAAGCAGAAAGCTACATTCACACGCCTTACTATATTAACTTTGCTTCAATAGTTCCGCGAATACGTTTTAGTTCTATTGCCGTAGTGCGAGAGGAGTTAGAGCGCGGATCTTTACTTGGCGTAAAGTATATAATGACTCATCTAGGTTCTACTAAACAAGCTGGTAAAGAGCTAGGTTTTCACAAAACCTGGCGCGCTATTCAAAGGATATTGGACGGATACAAAGGCAGTTGTCAGTTATTACTTGAAATATCTTCCGGTGCTGGCGACTTAGTTGGTAGCACTTTTGAGGAACTGGGTGAATTAATTAAAAATGTAGAGAGTAATAAAAAGTACAAAAATAAAATCGGAATTTGTTTAGACACTTGCCATATGTATGCAGCAGGCTACGACATAAGAACCAAAAGCGGAGTCGATAAAGTTTTTAAGGAGTTTGATAAAAAAGTTGGGCTAGGTAGATTAAAGCTTATCCATTGCAATGATTCACTCGGGGCTTTGGGTGATAATAAAGATAGGCATGAACACCTAGGTCGTGGGCAAATTGGTTTGGAGGGATTTAAAGCTATTGTTAATCATCCTAAACTAAAGGATATTAATCTTATTTTAGAAACACCAAAAGATAGTCCTAAAGACGATATTAGGAATCTGGGTATTTTGAGGAAATTTAGAAAATAAAAAACGCTTAACGTACAGTTAAGCGTTCAACACCCATCTTGGAAGAGGGGGGGGTTATTGGGTATTGCGAGTAACAACGTCTTCCGGGATAAAATCCCGGATTTCCTCAAGGGAGATTTGTTCCTCTCGTTCCATATCGAAAATGAGATCGAAGAAATCACCGAGACCTTGGTTGAAATCGTCCTCATCGCGAGCGAGTTGGTTGGCGCAAACAACGCCCCAATTCGGGGGCATTACGTCGCCAACATCCAGGCCAGGAACATTGGGCTTGGTGACGAATTCGTACCAATCACCAGACCTGCGAACGAGTCCGCCATTTTGCGTTCCGAACACAGGGAACAGGAATGATTCTGGGTGAGTTTGAGACATTTTACCTCCATGAATGAATAATTGGTAGTTAAAAAGGAACTTTATTTTCCTGCCATCATAGCAAAAAAAACACCATTTGTCAATAGTAACTGAGTCATTTATATTATTTTTTTTATCCAAGCGGCTATTTCTTGTGCTAGCTTTTTTTCTCTTTTATTGAAACTGTGGTCAGCGCCTGAAATAATTTTTCCCGAAAACCAATTAGTAGGTATTTCTTTTTTAAATCGCGCAAATAATTTTGGAATAGGCAAGTCGGCATATTGATCCCTAGAGCCAACTAATACTAATAGTGGCGTGGCTATTTTTTTTACCCAATAAAATTTGGGACTTTGTTTATAAGTAGGAAAAGTATCTTCATTTCCTAATTCCGTGGCGATACTTACTAGTCTTTGAGCCGACCAAAGTTTCCCTTTTTTTTCTAAAATGGGAATCAGATTGTCACCCCGCCCATTATTTACCATTTTTTTGGCGAGTTTTAAAGTGGTTTGATATTTAGATCCTAATGATTTTTTAAAGTCAGGGACGTCACTTAAAGGACCGAGCAATCCTATACCAGCCAAGCCGCGACCTTGTTTCTTGTATATACAATAAGCTAGTTTATTGGCACCAGTGCTGTGACCAAGTAAAAATATTTTTTTATATCCCCTAGTTTTGGAAAAATTGATAAAAGACTCGATGTCCAGTGAGCTATCTGTAAATTTTTCATAAGCTGAGCCGGCTAAGGTGTATCCAACTTTGTTATTTTTTTCTTTTTTAAAAATATTAGCAATACCTGACCCGCGATGCTCAAATATTCCGAAGCTTACTCCGAGGCTATTTAGTGTTTCTGCTAAAATTTGGGTTCTTTTCACATGATCTGGTAAACGGCTGGTTAAGCCACCCAGCCATATTACAATTGCTTTTCTTTTTTTTGATTCAAAAAATAACCCTTCCAAGGTCAGGCCATCTTTCGTTTTTGTTTGTACTAATTCGGCTAACATTTATATGGTGCCCGGAGAGAGACTCGAACTCTCAATCCCTTGCGGGAAACAGATTTTAAGTCTGTCGTGTATACCAGTTCCACCATCCGGGCATATTATATTTTAATGTAGATGGTTCCTCCGGGGCTTGGTGGCCCGTCTTGGGGGACATCACCTCGCCCGTCTCGCGGTTCGTAACACAAGTAGTTGTGTTACTTAATACCACTCGACCCATCCGGGCTCAATATTTAATAAGATGACAAAGCAATTCGTTACGATAAAATAACATCAACTTTTGTATTTGGCAAGTATTAGGCCAAGTGACTTAATAAATTACCCACAACGTAGGCAACGGTTGCTGCCACCGTACCTACACCCAACATTTCTAAGCCAGCGAGCCACCACTTTTTTCCGGTAATTAATGTTCTTAAACTACCAATAACAAACAATGTTATTCCCGTTGCCGCAATGGCCCAGCCAAAGTTGTTTTGGCCAGTATCTAAAAATATGTATGGTATTAACGGTATGCCACCAGCCACTACAAAAGCACAAAAAGTCGCCAATGAATTTTTAAGTGGATGGCCATCTTCACTTTCCATTATTTTCAGCTCTCCGATCATCATTTCATCAACCCAAATTTTGCGATTGGAAGTAATTATTTCTACTGCCCGTTCTAATTCTGCCCCAGTAAAACCCTTGGCCTGATAAATTTCTCTTATCTCTTGTTTTTCTTCTTCTGGTAGTTTATCAATCTCCCATTCTTCTCTTTGACGCTCAGTTTTGCGATATTCTCTTTCTGATTTACGGGCCAAATAGTTTCCCGCCGCCATTGAAAAACCATCGGCAAATAAATTAGCTGCGCCTAAAATTAATACAATAATGGGTTCTAAGCCAGCCCCAGCCACCCCAGCAACTACGGCAAAAGTTGTAATAATACCATCGTTTGCACCATAGACTATATCGCCGATATATTCGCCAGCAAAAAGTTTGTGAAAATCTTCTTTTGCCCTGCCATCGTGATGAATTTTTCTTATACGCTCAACTTCGTATTGTGGAATAACCGGGGTTCTTTTATGTGCCATATGATAATTATAATGTAAATTTGAATTTAGATAAATTTTATTCAATATGGATTATTTTATATTGTACTATTTGTTTTGGTGTTTTAAGTTGGATAATATCGCCTACTTTTTTACCTAACAGCATTTCGCCCAATGGCGATAGGTAAGAGATTGTATTTTGTTTGAGATTAATTTCTGAAGAGCCGAGAATTAGGTACGTCTTCATACCCCCGGTAAATTCAACAGTCACCTTGTGCCCAATTTCTACTACTGATTTATTCTTTGGTTTAATAATAGTTGCATTACCGAGCTGGTTTTCTATCTCTATTATTTTTTGATTTATGAATCTAAGTTTACCTTTAGCAATGGAATAGGCCGCATTTTCTGATAAGTCACCCATTTCAGCTAATCTTTTAGTTTCTTGCGCAGTTTTTAGTAGGTCTATCTTTTTAAGTTTTTCCAATTGTTTTTTTAACTCTAAAAATTTTTCCTGAGTTAATTGGGTATCAGGTTTTAGGTTAGTGTATTTTCCAGACTTCCTTATAGGTACGCGCATAAGTAAATTATACCTTTATAATAAAAAATACCCAATTTTATATTGAGTATTTTTTACCTGGAGCGGGTGAGCGGAATCGAACCGCCTTCTCAACCTTGGCAAGGTTGCATAATAGCCGTTATACGACACCCGCAAAATATGCTGTATTAGTATACCAAAAAATAATTTTCGGTCAATAATTGTCTGTTTCTAAAGAGACAATTTTATTTTTACTTGTTAAACCACTTTTGATGGATATATTAGACCGAGGGATTTTTAAATAATAGGCTAGTATTTTAAGTAACTCATCATTTGCCGCCCCTTTTACTGGTTTAGCAGTAACACTTACTTTTAAACTGCCATCTTCGTTTTCTTTAACCGCGCTTTGCTTGGCTCCTGTTTTAACTTTAATGCTGATAAGTTTATTTGGCATACTTAAGTAAGCTTGGGTGAATTTTACCATTACTAGCCAGCATATCAGGCGACCCAAAGTGCCAATTTTTATTTTTAAAGTCGGTCACTTTACCGCCAGCCTCCGTTACCATTAATACGCCGGCAGCGACATCCCAAGGATGAGCTCCGGGAATAATTATAGTGTCAGTTCTTCCAGCGGCAACTAAACAGAGTTCTATTGAGGCTGAGCCAAGTTGTCTAACCTCCAGTGCCTTTTGGCGCATGATTTTTTCTATTGCGACCGCCCGCATCATATTTTTACCTTGGGACCCGTAGCAATAGGTGACAAATGATTTATTAACTTGCGATATGTTAGAAACCTGAATTTTTTTTCCATTTTGCCAAGCGCCTTTGCCTATTTGCGCAGAGTAAAGCGTATTTAGTATTGGCGCATAAATGACGGCTAAAACTGGTTGGCGATCTTTAACTAAAGCAATTGAAACGGAAAAAATTGGGCTTCCAATAGTAAAGTTGGTTGTGCCATCAAGTGGGTCGACAATCCAGGCAGTGGTGGATGATTTTCCAACCCAACCTTTCTCCTCAGAAAGAATTGGGTAAGGGGTTTTTTTTAAAATATTTAAAATTATTTTTTCTGCCCCTTTATCCGCCGGTGTAACGATTTGTGACTTATGCTTAATGTGGTAATTCCTCAGACTATTTATGGAGTAGTGTTTTTTTAAAAAGTCACCGGCCTCACCCGCTGCTTTTATTGCTTTTGTAAATTCATTCATAATAGCATGTTAACATAATTTTTTTGTATTAAAAAACCCCTGCTTCAAGGCAGGGGTTTTAAACAGTTTACTCTACTATTAAATTACCTTTCATACCCATTGCACGGTGGCTACCGACACTGCAGTAATATTCAAAAGTTCCGGTTTTGTTAGCGACGAATTCTACGGTTGAAGTTTGACCGGCGCTTATCTGTGGTGTCCTAGTCTTGAATTCATCAATTACCCAGTCATGAAATCCACTGGTGTTTGTAAACACAACCTTAACAGTGTCACCTTTTTTAACGCGCATTTCTTTTAGAGAGAAAGTAAAATTACTAGCTGAGACGTTGAAAGTCTGGATTTTAGGTGTGTTAAGATTTACGGTTGGTGTATCGTTATTTATTGGTGCAGCTGGCTCCTCATTAACAATCACATCATTAATATTCACATCAGGCACAGGCATGTTATTGGTTGGCGTAGTATTGTTTGCAGCTTCGTTATTAACAGCCGGAGCGCTGGCTGGCATTTGGTAAAAGTATATTCCGCCGCCAATTATTATAATTGCCCCGATTACATAAAAAATAGCTTTATTATTCATAAGCGATAATTAATAGTTAAATTATTTAATTAGTTTATTGGTTTTGTATATTTCTGGATCTATCGTTCTCGTAAAACATTGTTCACCAGCTGAGTGTTGCCAGTTTCCATAGTCATAACCATAATCGCGGTATACTGGTGTCGGTTGTGTGGCCCCACCCTTTATGGATGCCAAATTAAAAGTCGCGCATAATTCAAAACTTAATGGCTCGGTAACTTTGTAGGCGTAGGAATTTCCAGTTACTGGATCAACTGGTGGTTGATAGCCGTCTATATTATTAACTAGCAGGTCGAGGCTTACCGGTAACTCATCTTTGCTTTGCCAGTACTCGATAATTTTCCATTGAATATTTTCTAGATCATAAACTCGTTGATCATCGAGTCTTAATAAACGAACTTGCGCTGGGGACTGAACAAAGAAAAAACCAGTGATGATGGCGGCCAGCACGATGGCAATAATGGTGTAAGAAAAATATTTCATATTTATTCGGTCTGATGAAGTTTTAGATCCCAGAAATAATAAGTGAATATACTACCAGCGACAAAGAATACACTTATGATTTTCAAAACAAAACGCATGGTTATTTCTCCATTAAGGAAGGTGTAAAGAAGCATTACCAAGTCGCCGATAATAATAAGGGCGGTGGCAAATAAAGTGAAATAAACCAACCATCGTCTAATGCGTAGCAATCTTTTTTCTGGGGTCTGGCCGTAAGACTTATTTAAGAACCAATTAGTGGTGATATAAACTGGAAAAACAATTATTAATGATGCCAGCGACCAGCGCAGGCTTCCTAAGTAGCTCGCTTCTGAATAAACATTGTCAGTTAAAACGTCCGGTATTAATAAATTAATGTATTGGAAAATTAACACCAGGAAAGAAACGGCGCTAAAATACAGCGATAGAATTGAAAGTAAATGAATAAAGAAATCTTTAGGAGATGTTCTTGGTTTTATTGCTTCGTTTGGGTGTTCCATATGGGTCAAATATAGCAGATAAATAATGATAAATCAATCAGCGTGCTTTATATTTTTTCAATTTTAGCCGCCACAATAAAGTCGTTTTCGGAAAGCCCATTTATTGCATGTGTCCATAATTCGATAACAACTTTATTGTAATGAATATGAATATCGGGATGGTGTCCTTCGGTTTCCGCAATGGCCGCTACTTTATTAACAAACGTTATAGCAGAGGTAAATGTTTCAAATGTAAATTCGTGTAGTATTTTTTTATTTTCTAAAACCGACCATTGGTTTTTTAATAATGGTAGGTATTCACCAACCTTTTCTACTGATAAAGGTTGGGTTCCGCCTTCACAGGGTACGCATTTTTTTTCGTGTAAGTTCATGAATGTATTATATCAGCTTGTTAGCATTGACAAAACCTTTAAAAAGGTGTATAATAATTTATTAAAATAACAGTTCGCACATTTAGAAAGGGAAAAACGTGGCTCACGTTCATAAGGAAAGCCGAACGGAAAAGTTGGTTGATACTTTTTTTAACAGATTTAAGTCCCACAATTCCGCCATATTATCGGTGATCATAGCGCTGGTGATAATTATTGGTTTGTCAGTGCCCGGACTTATTTTTTGGAACTGGGTACTCAAATCCATTAAAGAAATGGACACCAATTTTGTTTCTGCGCTATTAGCACTCTTCTCCACGTTTGCGTGGATGATCACCGCCGCGCTGGCCGTTGCCTTTTTAATCATTTCTTTTGGAGGAAATTTGTATGTTTACTCCATGGAGATAATTATTTTGGTAACCTGGGCACTCGTTTCTGAAAACAAAGCCCGTAGTAAAGGTGGTGAAGCCCATGCGCACCATTGATAGCAAAAAGCCCGTGTCAACGAACGGGCTTTTTTTTATTATTTCAGTTTTAGTCTTCTACTTTTTCACCTAAGTTAATTGGGCTGTTGGTTTCAGTAATGGGAGTGCCGGTAGGGAAGGCATCTAACTCTTCCTGTGTTACCTCGGTAATATCATGGAGGTTCATATTAAATTTATTGGCTGCTGTTTCTGATGTTATTAAATGCTTACGGCCTTGGCCATCTATTACATAAACATCGGCACTGCCAATCGCTTTCACCAATCGACGACGGACGATATCTTTACCTTGAAGTTCTAGGCGTTTGGACAAACTTTCTCGTTCTTGACGATCGTGAGTGCCTTTAACTTCGACTTCTTCATCGAAGACAGTGTTGTCGGTGATTGTTGTATCAGTCGTGTAGGTGTCTAGCTCAGCTTGGGTGATTATTTCTACGTCTCTAAATTCCCAGCCAAAGCGGTGAAATACACCGGCAGCAACTACAACCTTCTTTTTACCATCGGGAGTAATCAAGTATACGGCTGAGTTACCTTCAACTTTAACTAAGCGATAAAGTGTTGGAGCTTTGATAAAATCAGCGGCGCTTAAGCCAGTAGTTGTAGTTATAGGGTCACCTAAAGTGTATTTATCCAAGCGACCGTTCTTTACTATTTTAATAT
>CAYGFD010000007.1:9021-22068 GCA_964349095.1 uncultured Gammaproteobacteria bacterium | reverse complement strand
GGGGGACCACTTCGCGTCCGCAACCGGACTCACTTGCACTCGCCGTGCCGGTTTGTTGGACGCGTATTGCGCCCGCGTGAGGGTCATCAGGGCCCATAGACAGGGCCCACGCAGGCTTCGCGATTGCCGGTCGGTGTAGTATTTACCGATTGACCAGCTTCATCACGCTATCAAATACAAAAAAATTGTCAATATCATGACAAGCTATATAAAAAATTATAAAATTATCGTCCCAGGATTTTCCCCAGATAATGCTTTCAAAAGATTGGCTTTACTCCATTTAAAAACAATCACTGGCACACCTGCTTTTGCACAAATAGAGTAGGCATTTCTATCAAAAATTTTTAATCCCCTTTTTTCTGCCTCCCTAAATGTAATTTGCCTAAATTTTTTGGCTTTCTTATTTTTGTCAGGATCAGCAGTATACACGCCATCAACTTCACCCACTTTAAAAATTACGTCAGCCTGTATATCACGGGCGCGTTGGGCTGAGGCTGTATCGGTTGTAACAAAAGGTTTGCCGGTACCTGCAGCAAAAATCACTACCTTTTTATTTTTTAATTCACTTACTGCCTTTTTAGCATTGAAGGCCATAACACCAGGAACAGATACTAAAAAAGACTGCACTACAGTCTTTACCTTCTTTTTATTTAACATATCACACAGTGCCAAACCGTTTAACACTGTCCCAAGCATACCAATATAATCAGATGTAACTTCTTTTATATTTTTACTATTGTCTCGCTTTCTCCACCAATTACCCCCACCAACAACAATTGCTATTTCGGCACCTAAATCATAGGCCGACTGAATAATGGTGGCCACTTCAATAAGTTTATTTGAATCAATTCCCCTACCCTTAGGGCCAAGTAATTCCCCTGACAATTTTAATAGTATTCTGTGGTACTTTAGCTTCCGCATACGCGGGGCTCGCCAGATAAATTAAATACTGCAAACCTGGCAACTTTTATATTTTCACCAATAGTTGCTATACAGTCGTTAACCAACTGTTCAATGGTTTTAGTATCGTCTTTAATAAAAGGTTGCTTTAACAAACAAACTTCTGAATAAAACTTTTCCAATTTTCCAGTAGTAATTTTTTCCGCCATCTCTCCAGTCTTACCTTGTTCGGCTAATTGCTTTAAAATAATTTCTTTTTCCTGAGCTAAAACCTCTGCTGGAACATCGGCTGGTGATAAATACTTTGGACTAGTGGCGGCCGCTTGCATGGCAATATCGTGGGCTAACTCCTTAAATTTGTCAGTTCTCGCTACAAAGTCAGTCTCACAGGAAATCTCAACCATTGAACCAACGGTTCCACCGGCGTGAATATAAGCTTCAACTAAACCCTGAGAGGTAGCACGAGCACTTTTACTCTGTGCCACTTTTAAACCCCGCTCTCGGAGCGCTTTAACAGCTTTATCAAAATCACCACCAGCCTCCACTAACGCTTTTTTAGCGTCCATCATACCAGCGCCAGTAGCTTCTCTGAGTTTTGCAATTTCTTGAGGTGTAACCATATTTTTTTATTTTTTAGTTTTTAAACCTTCCTTTACCGCCTCACTGATTACGCTGGTGACTAATTTAATAGACTTGATAGCGTCATCATTGGCTGGTATTGGATACTCTACTTGTTGAGGATTGGTATTAGTGTCAGCGATAGCCACTACCGGAACGTGTGATTTCTTTGATTCATGTACTGCATTCTTACCTTCGCGTAGACCGACTAAAAATACGGCCTTAGGCACTTTGTCTAAACCGCGAATACCACCGACTAAATCATAAAGGTCGGCTAACTCTTTTTCTAGATCCAATCGCTCTTTCTTGGAATACTTACCTTCCCATTCTCCGGCATTTTTTTCTTTTTCCATCTTTTCCAACTTTTTCAACAATTTGGAAATTATTTGATAATTAGTGAAAACTCCACCTAGCCAGCGCCCGGTCATATAAGGCATACCATGCTCAACCGCTATCGCTTTTACTATTTCATTTGCCTGTGGCTTCAAACTAACAAATAAAACCAAGCCGCCTTCACTGACGACAGTTTCAATAAAATTAGCCGCTTCCTGTAAACGACTTTGGGTTTTCTCCAAATCAATGATGTGGATACCCTGACGTGAAGTCAAGATATTATCTCTCATCTTCGGATGCCAACGCGAAGTCTGGTGTCCAAAATGAACACCGGCCTGAAGCAACTCCTCTAATTTAGGTATATTAACCATATTTTTTCCTTTCTTTCTGCCGAAGCAGACCTCTACAACCCTATTAATATTGCTTATAATCCCCCGTAGGGAGACAAGGAGGCAACTAGAATTGTATGTGTGATTAGTAGAAAACAGTATAAAACATTTAAGAAAAATTGACAAGTATTATCAGTTTTATCGCTAAAAATTAGGTAAAACCCATAGCCCTTGTCAAAGAAAAGAAATAATGATACACTAAATTCGCTTAAATTTATGAAAAAAGAAATACATCCTGATTACATTTCTGATGCCAAAGTTATCTGTGCTTGCGGCAATACTTTTACTACTGGGTCAACCAGTAAAGAGTTACGCGTAGAAATTTGCTCAGCTTGCCACCCATTTTACACTGGCAAAGACAAGATTTTAGACGCAGCTGGAAGAGTAGAGAAATTTAATAAACGCCAGGCTAAAAAAACTGATTTAGCGGCCAAGAAAGTTTCCAAAAAGTCAGCTAAGTAACTACTTTAAAAAAGCCCTGAGGGGGCTTTTTTTATTTGCCTTATGTTTACAGACAAACAAATAAACGACCTAAAAATCAAACATAGTGAGCTCGAAAAAAGCTTACAGGATCCAGCGGTTATTCAGGATCGTGAAAATATGTCTCGGGTGAGTCGGGACTATCACGAACTAACCGATGTTTTATCGCACTATGAAAATTATTTAAAATTATCGGCTGAACATTTAGCTTTGGAAGAACAATCCAAAACCGAAAAGGATGCTACCCTAAAAGAATTGATTTCTGATGAACTAATTAGTCTAAAAAACCAGATCAGTGAACACGGAAAAACTATTACGGAATACCTCAACCCGCCTGATCCACTCGACAGAAAAAATATTATTATCGAAATAAGGGCGGGTACCGGCGGTGATGAAGCCGCACTTTTTGCGGCAGAACTTTTTCGTATGTATTCACGATACGCTGAAAAACAGGGCTGGCAAACTGGATTGATTAGCGCTAACAAAAGCGAAACTGGCGGACTTAAAGAGGTTATATTTTCCATTAAAGGAAAGATGGTTTATTCCAGACTAAAATGGGAAAGCGGTGTTCACCGCGTACAAAGAATTCCAGAAACGGAAAAAAGTGGTCGTGTTCATACATCAACTGCCACAGTGGCGGTATTACCGGAAGCAGAGGAAATTGATTTAACAATCAAGCCAGAGGATATTGTAATTGAGGCAACCACGTCTTCAGGTCATGGCGGACAAAGCGTCAACACCACTTACTCAGCTATAAGAATTGTACATAAAGCGACTGGCTTAACAGTTATTTGCCAAGACGAACGTTCACAAAAACAGAATAAGGAAAAGGCTATGCAAGTTTTACGATCTAGGCTGCTGGCGCTGGAAGAGACAAGAAAACGACAGGAACGTGACAGCGCACGCAACTCACAAATAGGTTCGGGAGACCGTTCAGAAAAAATACGCACTTATAACTTTCCTCAAGACAGACTCACCGACCACCGCGTTAAAAATAATTGGCATGGTTTGCCTCATATTTTAGATGGCGACCTAGACCCAATTTTTGAGGTATTGAGGAAAGAACTCAATGATAATTAAGCAGGCGCTTAATTGGGCACATAAAAGACTAGCACATTCACCCTCCCCAACACTTGATGCAGAGGTAATTCTGGCATTTATAATAAATACCTCTAAGGAAGATATACTCACTCATCCAGAAAAAAAACTGAGCTTACTTAATATCATCCGCTTTTATTTAGCTATAAAAAAAAGACAAAGGGACTTCCCGGTGTCTTATATCACCGGCCTTAAAGAATTTTATGGTCGAGATTTTATTGTAAACAAAAACACTTTAATACCTAGACCCGAATCAGAACAAATCATAGATATTGTTAAAAATTATTACCCCAAAGATTCAATAATAAAAATCCTTGATTTAGGAACCGGTTCTGGTTGCCTAGCTATAACTCTTGCCCTAGAACTTCCGAAAGCATCTGTTTATGCTAGCGACATTTCCTCTCGCGCCCTTAGTGTAGCAAAAAAAAATTCTCAATTACTAAATACACATATTGTTTTTCGAAGAGGAGATTTGCTTGAACCTTGGCTTACAGAAAAAAATGATGTCGTTGTAGCCAACCTGCCTTATGTAACTAGCGAAGAAATGGCGTCAGAAAAAAGTATTAAGCGTGAACCTAATATAGCTTTACTTGAAAAAGATCAGATGATACCACGTCTTTGCAAACAATTGGTGGAAATGAGAAAACCTGAATTAATTATTATAGAATCGTCACCTGTTTTAATTCACCAATGGATAAAAGATTTTGCGACAATCTTTCCACTAGACAATATAAAAATAATCTCAGATGCTTCTGGTAAAGAAAGATTTATCCTGATTGACAACCGCCAATAACAATACTAGATTTAAAGTAGAATTTGTCAAAATAAAAGCGTTCTTATAAATAACCACGGAGCAAACCATGGAAACTTTTGATTTAAAAAAACATTGGCGCGAACAAATTCGGCTCATCAAAGGTTGCAGAATCACCCTGTCACTTGATTCTATTGTTTTAGCAGGTGTCACTGTAAAAGAAATAACAGTGTCAAAGGGCCATAATTTATTCCCGATCACTTTAATCACCAACCTAGAAACAATCACTGTCGATGAAGAGCACCCATGGAAAGTTGACACTATTCACCAAAACTAACCGGAGACGCCAATGATAACAAACAAATAAAAAACCCGGCCATCATCAGCCGGGTTTTAAATATAAACAATAACGTTACTTAGACTCCTCTTTCTTATCTGCTTTATCATCACCCGCAACCGGTTCTTCTTTCTTTACACCCTCAACCTTCTCAACATCCTCAACAACCTCGCCTTTCAACGCTTCAAGTTCAGCCTCTGATCGAGGAGGTTCAACAGCCACTATAACCTCATCAGCCGCACCTAACACATGCCATGATTTTGGTAAAACTAGATCCTTTATCTGAATCGACTTATCAAAACTATCTAAAGCGCTAATATCAACCGCGACTTCGTGTTGTAGATCTTGTGGTAAACATTCAATCTTAATCTGATTCAAGTTCTTTACCAAAACCCCACCGAGCTCCTTAACAGCTTTAGCCTCACCTACGAATACGATCGGCACTTCGGCGGTTATTTTCTCGTCCATTCTTACTTGATGGAAATCAACGTGCTCAAAATCACCAGAAACAGCATTCCTTTGTACGGCTTGAATAATAACTTTTACTGACTGACCCTCACCCACCTTCAAGTCTACTAGACTTGATCCGCCAGCAGCTCTATAAACTTTATCAAAATTCAAATACTCAACCTCAACGGGCTGATTTTTGATTCCGTGACCATAAATAACAGCCGGAATCTTACCTTGTTGTCTCAAACCTCTCACCATTTTTCCAGTAGTGGTGCGTGGTTTTACTATTAGTTCGTTCATATATTTTATGTAAACAGAATTTGGTGCACCTCCAGCACCTCGTTCGCAGTTAATCGGTTAGTATCTTTAAATTTAATTACGTCTTCACCAGTTAAATCGGTTATCAATCCAACAGATGATATACCTAAACTAGACATCATAATAAGAGCCACAATTGAACTTCCGCACTCACTACACTGAATGTGTACTAAATGTGCTCCATCTTTCTCATCAAGTATCCTAGCTTTGAAAGGATTATAGGACTTTTCGCAAAGCGGACAATAGGAAATGAGCTTTTTTATACCATCAGGTGTGGAGCCAAATTGTTGTCTTCGTTCAGCTCTCATAGTTTTCACAGTTTAACATTTTTTTTGCAATATTGTCAAGAATTTAGACCATTTCATCGATTGGCGCCTGCTTCAAATAGTTTCTAGCAAGGTTTTGAATAAGTCCCACCGATATTAAACTAGCGATTAATGATGACCCGCCTGCGCTCAAAAATGGTAGTGGCAAACCAATAACCGGCGCTATCCCAAGATTCATCCCTATATTTAAAACCACTTGCGTGAAAAATATACTAGCGAGACCAGTGGCAACCAAAAAGGCGTAGCTATCCCGAACGCGTTTCATTATATATATTAATCTATAAAAAAATACTACAAATAACCCAAGCACTAGTGAAGTCCCAAAAAAACCTAGCTCCTCAGCAATACTGGCAAATATAAAATCCGTTTGTTGTTCTGGTAAAAAATCCAAGCGACTTTGTGTGCCAAGTCCCAGTCCCCGACCAGTCCATTGCCCAGAACCAACCGCAATGATTGATTGTGTAACATTGTAGCCCCGATTTAGTGGATCTAGTTGAGGGTTTAAAAAAACCTGAATGCGATCTTTCTGGTATGTCTCTAAATTATACCAACCCACCGTCAATGTCAGCACCGCCACCAAACCCACCCCTAGCCACCAAGACCATTTTTTTGGAACGGCCGCCAGCAGAGAAAGAAAACTCACTACAAACAACAAAGCGGCGCCAAAGTCTGGCTGTAATAAAACTAAAGCCAATGGTGGTAACAGTATTAAACCGTTAAAAATGGTCTTGCGAGCAGTGAGTGGCGGTCCAATGTATGCCATATAAGCAGCGAGTGCCAATAAAAACAAAATTCTCGCCACCTCAACCGGTTGAAAACTTAAACCACCCATTACGAACCAACCTTTTGTTCCCCTCAGCTCTTGCCCCAACAATAAAACCGCCAGTAAAATAATTACCATGGCTGCATATAGCCATTTTGACCATGATCGATAAAAATTAAAATTTACCGACCCCAAAAAAAACATCATTATTAAACCAATACTGGCTGCAATAGCTTGTCTAAAAAAAAGCGAATCAACAATATCACCTTGATTATTCAGAGAGCTTACATAATGCGAAGCCAATCCTATAAATAACAACATGAGGGTAACTGTAGTTAATACCCCATCATAGCCCTGCCACACCTGACGCAAACTGATGCGCATATTTAATTTTATTTAAAAACCTGTTCGCTCAAAGTATTCACGTCGGCCTTCACCACCACATCGGAAACATAAGGTATGGTAGTTGGCCAATTAATTTCTATGGTCTTAGATTCACCAGCGTTAAAAATCCTGACTGGTTGTGTGGCCACCGCCAGCACTTGTCCGCCAGTATTTAACAATACGGTTAAATCAACCTGCCAAAAACTATATGGACTGCCGTTTAAAATATCAAATTTTAATCTAGTCCCAGAAAAAGTCCCGCCACTAGCAGTGGATAAATTATCTATTTGCTGATCAGAGATGGTAAAGTTTGGCCGACGAAAATCCTTAAAATCTTTAATTCTTGACCAGTCAACTTCCTTAAAGGTAACTTCTATTTTACTCGCAGAACTTGGTAAATCTATATTATAAAAACTCAAAAACTTATTTTCGAGCGGCAAAATAAACCCTCGACCAGAAGAAATTACCGAGCTGTCTGAAGTAAGGTCATAAGCAAAATCCCTGGCTCCCCACTTTAAATTTGGGTTCTTTATTTCTACCACTACATCGTAATTTTTTCCGCTGGGTATAACACTGACCTTAACCGTTTCAATATCCATAGGTCGCGAACTATTTAATACCGCATTGTGAGAAACCTCGGTTTCAGACAAACTAATTAGCATCTGCTCATGTGATTTGTTTGTCGCCAATACCTGGACCCATTTTACAGCGCTGTAACCCCAAACAGCTAAAACAACCACGGCTAAAAACCAGGTGATAATTTTCTTAAATAGGTCACGATGTAAAAAAAACCAATAACCTAGCTTAAACTCTTGTTCAGAAATATTATCGACTTCTTGATCCATGGGTAAATATTAACATATCTTTTTTTACCTAGCCACTACTCAAATTTAATCACTGGTGTTATGATTAAATTAAGTATGTTTGAGACTAGTAGCGACATTCTAAACTTTTCACTAGCCATATCAGTTTTTGGTATAGCCTTAATCTTAGGCTGGATTCTGGTTTACTTCCTTATTATCATAAAACGTTTGGTCTGGATACTTAAAAGTATTGAGGAAAAGATGAAAAAGGTTGAGGATTTTATCAACCTCACGAAAAGCAAAATAGAAAATAGTTCCACCTATCTTTCCGTACTAGCCGCCGGTGTTAAAGAAATCGTCAGTTACTTTGTTGCTAAAAAAACGAGTCGGAAAAAATAAAATAAACATAAAAATACCCACCGCTCTGTTTGGTATTTTTTAATTTTGAAATCTTTTTGAGTAGTGTTAAAGTAATACTAACTTTCTATGTCTAAATTTACCCATCTACATGTCCACAGCCACTACTCGTTGTTAGATGGATTGCCAAAAATCCCCCAATTGGTTGAACGGGTAAAAAGCTTGGGACAAGAGGCTATCGCGCTGACAGACCATGGGGTAATGCATGGCGCGATTGAATTTTATAAAGAAGCCAAGGCTAATGATATAAAGCCGATTATTGGCGTTGAGGCCTACATTGCTCCACGCAAATTAACTGATAAGGAGTACAAAATTGATAATAAATATAACCACTTAATACTTCTATCTAAAAACAGTGATGGTTATAAAAATTTATTAAAGATGGTGAGTATCGCCCATACTCAGGGTTTTTATTATAAACCACGAATGGACGTAGATCTACTACGCAGTCATCACGAAGGTTTGGTTGCCTTGTCTGGTTGTTTGAATGGAATAATTCCTGAAGCTTTACTCGCTGGAGACATCAAAAAAGCAGAATTACTAGCGGAAGAGTATTTAAAAATATTTGGTGCGGAGAACTTCTTTTTAGAAATTCAGGCCCATCCTGAAATGCCAGACCAAGTAAAAGTAAATAAAGCGCTAGCTGAACTAGGTAAAAAAATGGGCATACAATTAGTAGCGACCAACGATGTACATTATTTATCACCAGACGACGCCGAGGCGCAAGATATAATGGTTTGTATCCAGACTGGTAAAAAAGTTATGGAAACAGACCGTCTCGATATGCGAGCTATCAATTCCAGTCTCAAGAGCGAAAAAGAAATGGTAGCCGATCTTCCAGATTTCAAAGAAGCGGTAGCTAACACCGGCCGCCTAGCTGATCAACTAAATGTAGAGATAGAACTTGGAAAACTACACTTCCCTGTCTTTAACACTCCGCACGGTGAAACCGCTGAAGCTTACTTACGCATACTTGCCGAGGAAGGTTTAACAAAAAAATACATCGATGGCGTTCCCGAAAGCGTACGTGAGAGGATGGAGTATGAATTAAATATTATTATGAAAAAAGGCTATGCTGGATATTTTTTGGTTGTAGCTGATTTTGTAAACTGGGCCAGACAACACGATATCATAGCAACCACCAGAGGTTCAGCCGCTGGTTCGCTAGTCTCCTATTTATTAGGTGTCACCAGCGTAAACCCACTAACTTACAATCTTCCTTTTGAAAGATTTTTAAACCCTTACCGCCCCTCCCCACCAGATATCGACATGGACTTTGCTGATACTAGACGAGACGATGTTATCGCCTACGTCACCGCCAAATATGGTGTTGACCAAGTGGCACAAATTGTAACTTTTGGAACAATGATGGCGCGAGCAGCTATACGAGATGTTGGCCGAGCCCTCGGCTACCCTTATGGACTATGCGACCGCGTCGCAAAAATGATTCCTTTTGGTCACCAAGGTTTTGCTATGACTATAGAAAGAGCCTTAAAAGAAAATCCAGAACTCAACCAGCTTTATACTGGCGACCCAGAAGTGGCTCGCCTTATTGACCTGGCTAAAAAAGTTGAAGGCTGCGCCAGACATTCTTCTGTTCATGCTGCCGGCGTAGTTATCGCGCCCCGACCTCTAACTGAGTTTATACCATTACAATTTGATGTGGAGGGACAACACATCATAACGCAATATGAAATGTACTCTTGCGAAGCGGTTGGTTTAGTAAAAATGGACTTCCTAGGCATTCGCAACCTTTCTATTGTGGGTAGCGCTATTGAGATTATTCAAAAAACCAAAGACGTAAAAATAGATATAAGTCATTTACCACTTAATGACCAAAAAACATTCACCTTGTTGGCCCAAGGAAATACCATGGGTGTATTTCAACTTTCATCATCAGGCATGACAAAATATTTAACCGAGCTAAAGCCATCAACAATTAACGATATCATGGCAATGGTTGCGCTGTACCGCCCTGGACCAATAAATTCAATTCCGGAATACATTAAACGCAAGCACAATCCAAAATTGATAACGTATTTGGATGATCGCATGAAGGACATCCTTAATACTTCATACGGCGTTTTAACTTATCAAGACGATGTTCTACTTATTGCTATAGCTCTAGCCGGTTACACTTGGGAAGAGGCGGATAAATTACGCAAAGCCATGGGTAAAAAAATTCCTAAAGAAATGGCGAGACAAAAAGAAAAGTTCGTATCTGGTTGTATTGCTGGCGGAATGAAAGAGTCCAAAGCGCTAACCCTTTGGGGTTTAATTGAACCTTTTGCCGCCTACGGATTTAACAAATCGCACGCCGCTTCCTATGGTATAGTTGCTTATCAGACAGCTTATCTCAAAGCTAACTACCCCACTGAATACATGGCGGCTTTAATGACCGCTGAAAGTGATGATATGGAAAAAATATCACAGGCCGTCAACGAGTGTGGCAAAATGAATATCGCGGTACTACCACCGGATATAAACGAAAGCTTGGTTAACTTTACTGTCATAGACGATGGCCATATACGTTTTGGTCTAAATGCTATTAAAAATCTAGGCGCACAGGTTTCCCAACTCATTATTCAGGAAAGAAAAATTAACGGCCCCTATACAAACTTGGAAGACTTTTTAAAAAGAAATAGTCGCCGTGAAGTTACAAAAAAATCTCTAGAAGCGCTGATTAAGGCTGGCGCCCTTGATAGTTTCAATCCTGAAAGAAGACAGTTGCTAGAATCGATTGAAGCGTTGACTAGATACACTAAACAGCACAATCAATCAGAAAACTCACAAACCAGCCTTTTTTCGGGAAATATCGAACTTTTACATAGCGTCCTAAAACTTGAAGACTGCCCGCCGACGACCAAAGAAGAAAAATTGACTTGGGAAAAAGAAATATTAGGCCTGTATGTAAGCGAGCATCCTTTTAAGGAATTTGATAATAAAATACACAATCGCCTAACCGAGGCCAGCAATCTAGCTGCAGCCCAGACCCAACAAATGGTATTGGTCGGCGGCTTAATTACTAGTATTAAACAAGTGAGTACAAAAAAAGGTGACTTGATGCAATTTGTCAATTTGGAAGACTTAAGCGGGACGCAGGAGGTGGTAATATTTCCTGAAACTTTAAAAAAATATAAAGACCTACTAGAAGTTGATAAGATTATTTTAGCTAGCGGAAGAATTTCCAACCGTAACGACGAAACAAAAGTAATTGTTGAAAAAATGGTTACCCTCACGAGCCCAGAAGAGGCTGAAGCCAAAGCTCGTCAAATATTAAACGGTTCTACGCCACAGTTACCAAAGTTTACGACCAAGGTTGTTACTTTACCGGCTGGCACCACACCTGATGTTGTGGCTCAACTGAAGCAAATATTAACAAAATTTCCTGGAGAACAGCCAGTTGCCTTTAAACTTTCAACCCCTACCGGCTGGCGAACCGTTTCCACTCCTTTTACAGTGGAGGATTCGCCAACCTTAGATAGCCAGATAGACTCTCTTATTGGTTAGTTTACAATCGACACTATTGCTATTCTTTTGTATAATGGCTTTAGCTTATGTCAAATAACGATTACAATACTCGCCCACCTTACCGACGCATCGTCATCAGTTTTTTGTTAGCCACCATTACAGTAGTGCTATTAATTTTGTATTACACCTTAGGAAGAGCCTATATTACTCTTGAGATATCTTCCGAGAATGAAGTCGTAGAGAGTGTTTTAACAGCGGGTAACTACAATGAGGCGGATTTAAGGAGTACTATTTTAATCTCCGAACAAACTAAAGAAGAAACTTTTCGCGCCAAAGGCACGGGCGTAAAAGAAGATAAAGCTTCCGGCCAAGTAACTATCTACAACACTAACACTTCCGCCCAGACCCTGATAGCGTCGACTCGACTTTTAACAACCACTAACGTCCTCTTCCGACTTAATCAGCAAGTGGTGGTACCAGCCGGTGGCCAGGTAACAGCTCAGGTCACCGCTGATAAAGCTGGGGAGATTGGTGAAATTGGACCATCAAAATTTACTATTCCTGGATTGCCATCTTACTTACAACAAAAAATTTATGCTGAAAACAAGGATAGTTTTACTCGCAAGGAACTGGCTGGTAATAAAGTTTTGGCGAGTGATCTAGAAGATGCGCGAAATGAATTAAAAGAAAAAATTACCCAAGAATCTTTATCATCACTAAGAGAAAAACTACCTACAGATCAAAAAAAATACAGTGTAGTTTATCAGACAGATATTATAGAAACCTCTTCCACCGCTAAAGCGGACGAGGAAGTTGGTGAATTTAAATTTACTGTAAGGGCAAAGGTTACCGCCGTTTTCTATAATCCGGAAAATTTGGTTAAAATTGTGATTGAAAAATCGAACACTTCCGATACATCCGGTAAAGAAATACTGAACCTAGAGGAACAAAGCCTAGCTATTTCCATTGACTCCATTTCCGATGACAATTCTACAGCGCAACTGAAAATTAAGGCTCTTGGTCAATCAGCCTGGAAAGATGTTAGCAAAATAATCGATAAAAACAATTTATTAGGTAGAACTGAGGCTGAAGTTAAAAATTATTTCTCTGCTTTTCCAGGGGTAAAAAACGTTGATATTAAACTTACCCCATTTTGGGTCACCACTGTGCCGACCATCGCTGACCATATTGAATTGGATATTAAATAAT
>CAYGFD010000007.1:7199-8921 GCA_964349095.1 uncultured Gammaproteobacteria bacterium | reverse complement strand
TTGGGTGGAACCGCCCTGCTTAGCAGGACCCCAAACTACATGCGTAGTTTGGTGTTTAAATATTTACAAAAAAATTATGAAAAAAGATTCAACTATACTAGAACACAAGAGACATTCACTTGCCCACTTGCTCGCCGCGGCTGTTTTAGAACTGTGGCCAGATGCCAAAAGAACAATCGGTCCGGCTATTGACGATGGATTCTATTATGATTTTGATTTTCCGAAAAAAATTAGCGAACAGGACTTAAAAGCGATAGAAATTAAAATGAGGGAAATATATAAAACCTGGGATAAATTCGAAGGCCAAGAAGTATCCGTTGCTGAAGCAAAAAAGGAATTTAAAGCCAATGAGTATAAAATGGAATTAATCGAGGAATTCTCAAAAGAAGGCAGTAAACTTACTTTCTATAAATCAGGCAACTACACCGACCTCTGTCGCGGTGGGCACGCCGATTCAATGCAAGATATAAAACCAGATTCCTGGAAACTAGACCGGCTGGCGGGTGCCTATTGGCGAGGAGACGAAAAAAATAAAATGCTCACCCGTATTTATGGATTGGCTTTTGATAACAAGAAAAAATTGGACGATTATATTCACATGCGCGAAGAAGCCAAGAAGCGCGACCACAAAATTATTGGTCCGGAATTAGATTTATTTACTTTTTCTGAATTAGTTGGTGGCGGACTACCCTTGTGGACACCCAAGGGAACATTAATGCGGAACATCTTGAATGACTTTGTATGGCAATTAAGAAAAGTGCGCGGTTATGAGCAAGTAGAAATACCCCATATAACTAAAAAGGATTTATACGAAACGAGCGGTCACTGGGATAAATTTAAAAATGAGTTATTTAAAATTGAAACGAGGGAAAAACATATTTTTGCGATGAAACCAATGAATTGCCCTCATCACACACAGATCTATAAGAGAAAAAAGTGGAGCTATCGTGAGCTGCCACAGCGCTACGCTAACACCACCATGGTTTATCGCGATGAACAATCTGGTGAATTAGCTGGACTCTCGCGCGTCCGCAGTATTACCCAAGACGACGCCCACGTTTTTTGCCGCTCTATTCAAGTAGCAGAAGAAGCTAATAAGATTTGGGATATAGTGCACGAATTCTATCAAGCCGTGGGTTTCACCCTAGAAATCCGTCTTTCTTTACATGACCCTAAAGCAATGGATAAATATTTAGGGACAGAAAAGGTGTGGCAGCAGGCTGAAGAAGAATTACGTAAGGTTATTAAGGAACACAAGGTGGATTTTGTGGAAGCTATTGGCGAAGCGGCTTTTTACGGACCCAAAATAGACTTCATGGCTAAAGACTCAATTGGCAGAGAGTGGCAAGTAGCTACTATCCAACTCGATATGAACTTACCCGAACGCTTTGACTTATCGTGCGTTAATGAAAAAGGTCAAGATGAAAGAATTGTTATGGTGCACGCTGCTATTATGGGTTCCATTGAAAGATATTTATCAATTATTATTGAGCACTTTGCCGGGGCTTTTCCTACCTGGCTATCCCCTGTTCAAGTTAAAATATTACCAGTGGGTTCAGCACATCACGAATACTGCCTGGAATTAGCGAAAGAATTCAGAACTCAGGGCATACGCTGTGAGGTAGATGATGCTAACGAAACTATCGGTAATAAAATAAGAAAAACTGAAAAAGAAAAAGTTCCCTACTCACTGGTTATAGGTGATAAAGAAATGGGTAGTGA
>CAYGFD010000007.1:0-7099 GCA_964349095.1 uncultured Gammaproteobacteria bacterium | reverse complement strand
TGAATATAATTTCTCAGCAAAACTATGCTGGTATGCGAATGTCGATAAACAACTATATTTAAGGCTGGAAAACGACGACGGACTTTTTTGATGTAATCGGTATATCCGTCTGCCTCTACAAAAAGCATGCGTACCTCAAAAAATTTCAAGCAATAATCAGCATCCTTTTCCGTCGTAACAGAATGCGTAACATACCCTGCGTCCTCAAATTTCACATGAAAATCGGCCGCGCTTTGGAAGTCGCGAAACAAAACTAATATAGAAACCACTGGTTTCATTTTTCAATCTCCGATTTTGTTAATATTTTAATTTTAGATTATATCAAAAATACGTATTTTGTCAACCCTTTTAAACTTAATCTTGATTAAGTTGCCCAAATCTTATAAACTGTCTTTCATGCCCACAAAATCACCACAATATCATTTAGCGGTTTTTGGTTGCCAAATGAATGTATCTGACGGCGAGCGCGCAGCTAAAGTCCTGGAAGATATCGGCTACACTAAAGCAAATACCGAAAAAGAAGCGGACTTAATAATGGTTCTGTCCTGCTCGGTTAGACAAAAAGCGGTTGATCGCATACATGGTAAAATTGCCGATTGGGATAAAATGAAAAAGAAAAAACCGTTGGTCACGATTCTTTCTGGTTGCGTACTACCACACGACAAGGCCAACATGGGTCAAAGATTTGACCTAGTTTTAGATATCAAAGACCTACTCAACCTACCCAAAGAGTTGGAAAAAATGAAGAATACCAAACTCACGGGAGCAGATAAAGGAATTTATCAAGAGAAATACGCTGATAACTATTTTGCAGTCAAACCTAAATACGCCAATGACTTTCAGGCCTTTGTGCCAGTTATGACTGGTTGTAATGCCTTCTGTACTTACTGCGCTGTGCCTTATACCCGTGGACGCGAGTTATGCCGTCACCCCAAAGAAGTTATTCAAGAAGTGTTTGAATTAGTTAAACATGATTACAAAGAAGTTACCCTGCTTGGTCAAATAATAAACAAATACATGGTCAAAGTAGATGAACCATTTAAAAAATGGCTTGATGTTTTTTTGAAGGAAATTCATGCCCCCAAGCTACCCGAATTAGAGTCGGAATATTATAAAGACAAAAATATATTCAAGTTTCCCCAGCTTCTAGCGGTCCTAGCTTCTATTCCTGGAAACTGGTGGCTACGCTATACATCTAGTCACCCTAAATGGTTTACTGATGAACTAATTGATACATTAGCGAGATACGACAGAATTCCTCGCCACGCCCACCTACCCGTACAAGCGGGTGATGACGCGGTATTAAAAAGAATGCTAAGACCATACACGATTGAAGAGTATACAAAGATTGTGAAGGCATTAAGACACAAAATTCCTGACCTCGCTGTCACAACGGATTGTATAGTCGGATTTCCAGGTGAAACCGAAAAACAGTTTCAATCCACTTTAAATTTATTTGAAAATGTTAAATATGACATGGCATTTACCGCTCAGTTCTCCCCTAGACCAGGGTCAGTAGCCGGCAAATGGCCCGATGATGTAACTCATAAAGAAAAGGCGAGACGGGAAAAAGAATTAAATGAAATATTAAAAAAAACGGCTTTGGAACAAAACGATAAACTATTGAACAAAGTGGTTAAAGTTTTGGGTATAAAAAGCAAAAAATCAGGTAAACAATACCAAGTCGACGGCCGTACAGAAGGCCTCAAAGCAATTAGATTTACTTCATCAAAAAACGCCGTGGGAGAGTTTGTAAAATTGAGGGTTACTAAATCAACACCCTGGCACTTACAAGGAGAATTGGTAAAATAAAAAAGCCGTCATCGAAATGACGGCGATTTACTAAAAAAGGAGCGTAGCTCAGACCGGCGATGTGGCGGCGTTATTCAGGTCGTATATCGTCCTGACTTTATCTTGAATATCGCCAACAGAAGGACGGTCCAGAATATCAAAGATTCCGGCAGTTATCATTGTATTAATAAAGCCGGCATTAAAATGGACATCACATACGACGACTATTTTTGCTGTTGGTACACGACCGTGAACCAAATTGGCCACTGCCACAGGGTCAGCCCCGCTGGCCACATGAAAAAAAACAACATCAGGTTTCACAACGGCAGAAATTCTTTCTCGGTCATTAATACCAAGAAAGCTTACATTGAAAATAAAATCATTCATTTTTCTCAACGCACCCACAACACGTGCGTAAAATGACTCATTGCCAAGAATGAGGATATTTAATGGCATAACCATTCTCCTTATTATGATGAAAAAAAACGATTTTTCTGTTACTATTCAATTATATAATTATCACTAATGAATATTAAAGTCAATCATAAACCGCTAATTACGATAGTCGGACCAACTGCGTCCGGTAAAACCGATTTAGCAATTAAAATTGCTAAAAAATTTAACGGCGTTGTTATTTCCGCCGACTCCAGACAAATATATAAAAATATCCCCATCGGGACCAATCAACCAGCTGGAAAAATTGGTCGCTTCTTAGGCGAGCCGGTATTGTATGTAAAAAAAATTCCGCATTTTTTTATTGGTATTTTTAACCTAAATAAGAAATTCAACGTTGCTTTATATCAAAAGTCGGTTTATAAACTTCTACCAAAAATATGGGCTAAGGGGCTGGTTCCTATTATTTGTGGAGGTACCGGGCTATATATATCAGCGGTGATACAAAATTATCAATTTTCAAAAAATAAATCTGCATTAAAGCAAGGTAAGGCGCTTGATTCACTAATACTAGGACTAAATCCTGATCGAAAAAAAAATTATTCAATAATAAACAAACGCGTTGATATTATGGTTAAACAAGGACTGTTAAATGAGGTTCGCTGGTTACAAAAAAATTATCCTCAGTCACCAGCCCTAGCAACCATTGGTTATCGTGAATTTTTGAACCTGAAATCCCCAGCTGAAATAGCGCACGCTATTGAAAAAGTAAAACAACACTCACGTAATTTTGCCAAACGACAAATGACATGGTTTAGAAAAATGCCCGAGATTCACTGGGTAAAGCCAACATCGACTGACAAGCTGGTGAAAGATTATTTAAAACCCCAGTCACATAATTAATATGTTAACCGGGGTTTCCTTCCATTTTATATTTCCTAGAATCTTGAGGCAATAACGCCAGTAGCGTCCCCTGATTATTCAGGTTCACCAATATTTCATCGAACGATATTTGCCAAGAACGCGACTTAGCAACCATTGCCACAATGAAACACATTAGTGGCGATGTTTTTTTACCGCCGGCATCATCGATTGCACTACGCACCAATGTATAGAATTTGCGCTTCTCCAAATGAGAATAATTGCGCATCACCTCGTGAAACAAATGATGAAGGCTGTCTCGCCTATTTTTCAGTCGCAAACGCGCTTCAACCCTGACACATTGTGGACAAGTGTGAGATAAATCAATAAAGATGACGTGGAGTTGTTGATGTTCTTCGCAAGCCAACGGTCGCAGCCGACAACGTTGGCAAACGCGAAGTCGTCTGGGTTTGTCACCTATATTACCTTCAGCAGATACAAAATCACAAAAAATTGCTTCTAAATAAGCGCCCTGATGGTTATTCCAGCCACACAAGTCACAAGACAACTTAATCCCTGGTTTTGGTAAGCTCCAAGAATTAGTTTTGAAAGGAACATCAAACGGATGCATATGTTGCCTCTTTTTTTAAATTAAAGAACAATACCTAGGAGTAAACTAGCATATTTATTCACTTAAGTAAATGCTCTTAGGAGGCAATTTTTTCTCTCAAAATCTTTTCTGCTTCCTGAGGATTAACCTTGCCCTTTGACTCCTTCATAACTGCGCCGACTAAAAATTTTATAACTGGCTCTTTACCGCTTTTAAACTGTTTAACCTGATCGGGATATTTTCCAATTACAGTATCAATAAAAGAAGTGATATCCCCGTCGTGCTGAGATAAATCCTCCTCTGCTAAGATTTGTTCTGGATCGCTGCCTGTAACTAACATCTTCTTAAGTAGTAGTAGTGCGTTAGTTGAATTTACGCGCCTACCAGCGACCATTAATAAAAAATCAGAAAACTGTGAAGAGGTAAATTTAATCTCGCTAAACTCTTTTTTTTGCTCGTTCAGTAATTCGAACAATTTATTTACCATCCAACTAGCAGCTAGTTTAGCCGCCTGTTTTTTATCAATGTCATCAGCACTAACGATTAATTGATTAACAACGGATTCAAAAAATTCTGATAAAAATACATCACTAACTAGCACCGCGGCATCGACTTTATTTAGGCCATATATTTTTACAAAGCGGGCTGCCTTTACTTTTGGTAATTCCGGCAAATCCTTTTTGACTTTATCAATTTCCCTCTTTGTAAAATTAAGTGGCGGTAAATCGGGCTCAGGAAAATAACGATAATCATGAACCGCCTCTTTTACCCTCTGTTCTTCACTGACACCTTTATTTTCATCCCAGCCTCTGGTGGCGGTAACAGTTGGTGCCTGATTTTTATTCCACAAATCAGTTAGTCTTTTAATTTCATATTGCAATCCCCGCTCAACCGAGCGAAAAGAGTTTAAATTTTTTAACTCAGTTTTTGCATACAACTTCTTGTCCCCTTTGGGACGCAAGGAAATATTAACATCCACCCGCAAGTGCCCTTTTTCCATATCAGCGTCTGAAACATTTAAAGTCTTTAATATTGACCTTAGGTCTTGTAAAAATGTTTTTGCTTCAATCGGCTCCATAACCTCTGGTAAAGTAACTATTTCCATCAGAGGGGTGCCGGCCCGATTAAAATCAACTAATGTTTTTTCATTATCATGCAACAACTTACCCGTGTCCTCCTCTAGATGTAGGCGATCGATACCTATCGTTCTCTTACCTAAATTTGTTACGATTTCCAAATTACCGTTTCGGGCTAGCGGCTCATCAAACTGAGATATTTGATATCCCTTTGGTAAATCTGGATAAAAATAGTTTTTCCTATCAAATTTAGAATGAAGTAATACATTTAAATTTAGAGCTAAAGCAGCCTTTATACCCATCTTGACCGCATCAGCATTAACCACCGGCAGTGTTCCGGGCTGCCCTAAACAAACCGGACAAACGGTTGAATTTACAGGTTTTAACTCACCCGTATTATCGCAGGAGCAAAACATCTTTGATTTAGTTTTCAGCTGAACATGAATTTCCAGCCCTATTACCGACTCTAGTTCCATAGCAATATTTTAGCATAAAAAAAATATCCCGACACGCACTAAATTACGTGCGAGCCGGGACAATACAATTGTGAAAGGGTCTTTACAACATTCCCGGAAATACTCTCTGACCTAACTGCCTAGTGAGTGACTCGGCAGGTGGTTCCATATCAAATGTTTTCTTATATGCCTCTTTGGCTTCGCTCAGCTTCCGAATTGCTTCCCTAAACCTTTCCTCCCTGAGCGCCAACTCCTTCAAAATAAATCTCTTATCGCCGATATGCATAATTTGCCCTCTCTTTATCGTTGTTTGATCTTTGAATTTACAATTTTCCAAATAATTTGATTTATCACCTCTGGTTTTAATAATTGGCTATTTGTAAAACACTCTACAACAGGAAGCCTTTGCTGTCTAGCAAGTAGAAGATAAACTTTTTCAGAATCTTGCAAATGTTTTAAATCTGCTTCATGTAAATCGCGCTTTTTCCCTTTAATGTATTGCCGAGCACTTTTTTTATCCACTAATTTCTGCGCCACCTCTGCCGGCATATGAATTAAAATATTTAAATCGGGCTGTGGTATACCGAGAATGTTATACTCCAAATCAAACAACCACTTCCAAAACCTGTTTCTATCGCCCGATGTTTTAATTTTTCCACCCTGATGACCGGCGTTTGATAATACATAACGGTTTGAAACTACTATAAAGCCGGCATCAATCCAATTATTTATCTTTTGTGCGGCAGAAAATCGATCAAGAGCGTAAAATAAAGAAGCCTTATAAGGGCCAACATCTTTTGCGCCACCATAATTTCCGTTTAGATACTGCTCGACAAAATAAGCAGACGGCTGACCATATTGCGGAAAATCAATTGTTTTAAATTTAAAACCGAATTGTTTTAATTTTTTTATTAATAATTTAAATTGCGTAGTCTTTCCGGACCCGTCTGTTCCCTCCAAAACAATAAAAAAACCTTTTTTATTTTTTCTCATATTCAACAAACCTAAATTTAACCGAACCTTCTTCTACAAATTCAGAGGCATTTATTTTTGAAAATAACTTTGGGTTTATATGTGGAAAAAAAACATCACAATCATAATCTTTTTGAATTTCTGTTAAATAAATCTTCTGGCATAGTGGATGATTAATTGCCTCGTTGTACACCGATGCTCCACCAATAATAAATGCCTGATTTAAACCAGCCCCCATACCAGTTAGGCTATCTAAAGCCTCATTAATCGATCCCGATAATATAACTCCATCAGGAAGGCTGAAGTCCTTTCTTCGCGATAAAACTACGTTTATACGGCCCTGTAATGGCCTAAAACGCTCTGGAATTGACTCCCAGGTCGTACTACCCATTATTACCGCATTTTGCTTACCCAGCTCAGCCTGGAGGGTTGTATCCTTAAAGTGTTTCATATCGGCTTTTAGGTCCCAAGCCAGTAGTCCTTTTTTTCCCAAACCATATTTTTTATCCACGGCAGCTATAATTGAAAAAAACATAATTAAACCGCGATATCAAATTTAATAAATGGATGACACTGATAATTTTCCAATTTAAAATCTTCGATACTTAATTCGGCCATCGGCTTCTTTGCAACGGTTAATATCGGCAACGGATATGGAATTCTGGTTAGTTGCTCTTTAACCCCATCAATATGATTTAAATAAACGTGGGCATCGCCAAAAGTATGAGTAAAAATTCCCGGTATTAACCCGCATTCTTGGGCAATTATAATCATAAGAGCACTGTAACTAGCTATATTGTACGGAACCCCTAGGGCCAGGTCGGCACTTCTCTGATATAACTGGCAATCGAGGCGCCCATTTATTACGTAAAATTGAAACATGGTGTGACAAAGTGGTGGAGCTGCTTTGGTGTGAGACATCACATCAGCTACGTTCCAAG
>CAYGFD010000006.1:0-25775 GCA_964349095.1 uncultured Gammaproteobacteria bacterium | reverse complement strand
ACTTCTACATCTGCAAGAGCTCGGTGCGCCTTTGGTTGTGGAATACTAAAATGCCTTGCCAAATACGCCAAGCTATAGCTCCCGACAATAACTTTGCTTCGAGCTAGCTGTAAAGTATCAATCATCGGGTTATTTAAAACAGGCAACTTCAAATCTTTTAAATGTTTATTTATAAAACCCAAATCAAAACTGATATTATGAGCCACTATCGTTGCGCCACTAGCAAAAAGTACAAAGGCTGGAATTACTTCAATTAATGGTCTCCCCTCTTTTTGTACCATTTCATTCGATATCCCGTGAACTGCCTCGGCCTCTTTATCTATTTTAACTCCCGGATTCACTATTGAATCAAATTCATCAACAATCTGACGACCGTGAACCCTTTGGGCCGCGAGCTCTACCACCCCATGGCCATCCTCAGGCTTCATACCCGTGGTCTCAACATCAAATATAACGTAATCATTATCATCATTAAACATAGATTGAAAGTAGCTAATTTAAAGGAAAATGTCTAGTTGAACAGGTAATGTTGTGGAAAAGACTGTTTACAATATGTGAATGGTCGAGGCTTGATAAAGAGCATAAAGGCAAGTAAACTATACACACAACTATGTCGGAATTAATAGATAAAGTACCCCCTCAAAACCTCGAAGCCGAAGCGTCCACTTTGGGTTCTTTGTTAATAGACAAAGATGCAATTGTTAAGGTTGCGGATATTTTAGACTTTACCGATTTTTATAAAGATAACAACGGGAAAATTTATGAATCAATGATGGAGCTGTACGAAGAGCGTGCTCCAATCGACGTTCTTAGTTTGGGTAGTAAGTTACAAGAAAAAGGAATACTGGAGGCTATTGGTGGCCACACTTATTTAACAGAACTAGCCAACAGCGTCCCCACGGCTTATAACGTTGCTCATTATGCCAAAATAGTTCAACGTAAAAGCACCTTACGAAAATTACTGCGGTCGTCACAAGAAATCACCGCGCTAGCTTATCAAGAAAGTGATGATGTTGAAGATTTATTAGATAAAGCCGAAAGTAAATTATTTGGCGTTTCACAAAAATTCTATAAGCAAGCATTTATACCAATTAAATCGGTACTGACCGACGCTTTTGATCGTATTGATGAACTACATAAAGAAGGTGGAAGGTTGCGCGGTATCGCCACAGGATTTCTTGACCTTGATAATTTACTCGCTGGTTTGCAAAACTCGGACTTTATTGTGCTAGCAGCCCGTCCATCGGTTGGTAAAACAACCTTGGCTCTGGACATCGCCCGTCACGTTTCTGTAAATGCCAAAATACCAGTCGGTATATTTAGCTTGGAAATGTCTAAAGAACAATTGGTAGATAGGTTGCTATGTTCAGAGGCAAATGTTGATCTGTGGCGTATGCGCACCGGCAAACTTTCCGAGAGAGAAGATGATTTTCCTAAAATCGGTCACGCCATGGGAGTGCTTTCGGAAGCCCCGATTTTTATTGATGACTCGGCCACAGCTAATATCATGGAAATACGCACCAAAGCGCGCCGACTGCAAGCTGAACACAAGTTGGGTTTAATTATCGTTGACTACTTACAGTTATTAGAAGGTCGCAATACCGATAACCGCGTGCAAGAAGTTTCAGAAATTACCAGAGGGCTCAAGGCTATCGCCCGAGAACTACACGTTCCAGTGCTGGCCCTATCACAGCTAGCTCGTGCTGTTGAAATGTCAAAACCAGCCATTCCAAAACTGGCTCACTTAAGAGAATCAGGCTCAATTGAACAAGATGCAGACGTGGTGCTATTTATTTATAGAAAATCGGCAGATAAAAATTACCAAGCCGACGATATTTCCGAAGACGAAAGGCATATTGCCGAAATCCATATCGCCAAACACCGTAACGGACCAACCGGTGTTGTTAAATTATTCTTTGACGAAGGCCGAGTTTCATTTAAAAATTTAGATAAACATTCACAACCTAACCAATAATAAATTCATTATGACAATGTTTTCCAAACTCAAACAAATTAAAGACATTCGCCAACAAGCTAAAACTATTCAAAATACCCTCTCTCAGGAACGCGTCGAAGCGACGGCAGCTTGGGGAAAAATAAAGATGGTTATGAACGGTAATCAAGAAATTGAAAACATTTCAATTGATCCAGAGCTACTAGACCCACAAAAAAAGGATGAGGTTGAAAAAGCTATTAAGGAAGTTGTCCAAGACGGTATAAAAAAAGTGCAAAAAATAATGTCTAGCAAAATACGCGAAGGCAATATTAAGCTACCGGACTGGAATTAATTATGTCCCCCACGCCTAAGGCGCTAGAAAAATTGATTCAGGAACTCTCCCACCTTCCCGGACTAGGACCAAAGTCAGCGGAAAGGCTGGCTTATTATTTGTTAAAAAAACCAGCTGATGTGATTGATAATTTAATTACTAGCTTACGCGACGCTAAGGCTCAGGTTATTACCTGCAAGACTTGCCAGCGTTTTTCAAACGAATCTCCTTGTAATATTTGCAAAGATCCTAATCGTAATAACAATATGATATGCGTGGTGGCTGAAAGCCATAACATTCCGGTGATTGAAAAAACCCACGCCTTTAGTGGAAAGTACCACGTTTTAAATGGCTTACTGTCGGCGTTAGATGGAATAACCCCTGAACAATTAAAAATAAAAGAATTAATCGATCGCCTAAAAGCTAACGGCGTAACCGAAGTTGTGCTAGCATTGAATCCTGATTTGGATGGCGAAACTACGTCACTTTATTTAGCAAAAATAATCAAGCCGCTGAATATAAAGGTCACCAAATTGGCGCGTGGATTACCAATAGGTGCCGATCTTGAATACGCTGATGAGGTCACCCTGGAAAGCGCAATTAAAGGTAGAAACGAGATCTAGTCCGCCAAGTGGCGGAAAACAAAACGACCCCGATTTTATTCGGGGTCGTTTTTAAGTACTTAATTAAGCACTTTGCTCTTCAGAAGGAGTCTCCTCAACTGGAGTCTCTGCTGCTGGCATATCGCCAGCTGGCATATCGGTCTGAGGCATATTTGGATCATCAAATAACATACTTTAGTCCTTTCTTAATTACCCTCACACTTTAACAAAGCACAGGGTAAACTGATTAGTTATAATTGATTCTGAAAACTAGCAGCCACATTCATCGCCGCAAGCGCATGATCCATTATCATCGCATGGACAGTTTTCTAGACCGCATTTATCGCATGTCATAGTTTAAAATAATTAATTATTAGACTAATTATTATAAAGTTATTTTCTCAACCTGCAAAACACTGTTAGGTTGGCGATGTCCGTATTTCTTGTGATATCTTACTTTGCGTTTATACTTTTCTACAATTACTTTCTTACCTTTACCGGTTTTTAAAATTTTAGTATCAACATTGGCCCCCGTCACTAAAGGCGCACCAATCTTTACTGTATCGCCGTCAGCTACCAATAATACTTCAGACAATTTAACATTGCTTTTTTCAGCAACTAGTTTATCTAACGTAATACTGTCCCCCTCTTTAACCAAATATTGCTTACCACTGCTTTGTAGTACTGCTATTTTCATAATAAAACATTAATATTTCGTGAATTAATAATACATTATAATACCCATTATGTCAAGGGTAAGGCACTATATCCCCAATTTTAACATGATTAGCTTTAGTCCAGCCAGCATTTACCTCGATCACGCGATCAACAAAAACCTTCGGGTAGACATTTATCACCTCGCCATTACTTCGGCTCGGAGGAAGAATATTGTTACTAAGTTCAACCACCTTACCGTCTTCAATCCAAATAAAATCCAGCGGGAACAGCATACCCTTCATCCAGAATCTATGCTGATCAGACTTTTCAAACACAAACATCATGCCCTGGTTTTGTGGCATACTTGCCCGATCTGATAGCCCTCTAAACATCTCCACCGGCTCGTCTGCTACTTCGACTAATAAACTAGCATTACCAATTGATAATTGTTTTAAATTACTAGTGGAAATAATCGCTGGATTATTATTAACTGGCCACAACCAAACTAAAACTAAAACAAAACTGGTTATTAGGCCCGCGGAAATCGTTATAAACAGATAAACTCCTCTTGACATATTACTTATTTTATACTATTATCAACTTTAAATCTAAACGAAATTGTTCTTAATTAACTGAAAATCAACTATCTTGAAATGCGAAATGCCTACCGTGACTTACACCCCACCCCTCGACATGACCAAGGACGGCATGCTGGAACATTTAGCCGAAGTTATCGCTAAAGGATCGTCAGAGGGCGTAATCGAAGGAGTACGCATTGAAGTGGAGAGAATCGGCGCCAACGACGATGAAATCAACCTGGCCGTGGACCTCGGCCTCAAGCAGCTGTCGGAAAACTCTTTCCGTCAAGGCAACGCCGCATAATCGGCGAACGACCTGTTCGTGTTTATGAGACCGGGTTTCCAACACCGGTCTTTTTTATTTTTCTTTTATAAGCAACTACTAACGAAGTCGCTAATATTAACATAACTAAAATTAATATGGACAAAGCCATTAACTTACCTTGGGTATGTAAAAATAATGACGCCACACCAAAACAACCAGTTAAAAAATATAAAAATACTACCGCTTGTCGGTGCGAAAAACCAACATCAAGCAGACGATGATGTAAGTGTCTACGATCAGCGGTTGCCACACCGGTTTTGTCTACCCACAATCGTCTGATAATAACCCAAACCACATCAAGAATTGGTATACCCATAACTAGTAGAGCCGTGGCAATTTTGCCACCACTAACTATCGCGAGCACACCTAACATAAAACCGATGTATAAACTGCCACCCTCACCTAAAAATACTTTAGCGGGATGAAAGTTGTGAATCAAAAAACCCAAAGCGCAACCAGAAAAAATAATTGCCACCAAGCCGATACTGGGTTGAAACCACTGCTCAATCATTGTTAGACCAAAAATTATCAATGCTCCGATTACCCCAATGCCAGAAGCTAATCCATCTAGGCCATCAAGAAGTTTGGTTGTGTACATCATGCCCATTAACCAAAGAAAAGTGAATATACTCCCCCACACGCCTAGAGTAATGGTTTGATTTCCTAAATTATATGCGCCAAATTTCAAACTATCCAAAAAAAGTAACCCACCGAACGGATTACTAACATAGCTAACACCAATACCGGCTACGACTATGATGAGCGCGGCTATCGTCGGTGCTATAAATTGTTTCAATGGGCTTAGATTATATTTATCGTCTAAGTACCCACCCACAATAATTACTAAGGAAGCCAAACTTATTGCCCCAATTTTTAAAAATGATAAATCCCTACCCAATAAATGTTGGGGATAAAACACTAGGGTAATTAATATGACTATACTAAAAGCCAGCCAAATGGCTATGCCACCACCCAATGGAATAGGTGTTTTATGCCACTTCCTTTCATTCGGTAAGTCCAGTAAATTTTTAGATTTAGCCCAAGCAATCACCAGTTTAGTCAGGCCCCAGCTTAACAAACAACCAAAAATTAAATATATTAAAAAACCCATACTAGGCCAAATTTTTTGAATTTAAATAATCCTGCAATAAATACATAGCAGCGATTTCGTCACGGCTGCGAGTACCTTTATCTAAAACTGTATCTGCCTGTTTACTTGTAAGACGTTCATCAAAAAACTCAATGCGCACTGATACAATATCTTTCAAACCATTCCCCCATTCCTGACTTTTTACCGTTTGAGATGATGAACCGCCAGACATTGTTTTAGGGTCACCAATAACAATAAGCTCAACACCTTCATCGTTTACAATTTTTTTAATTTGTTGACTCCAGATAGCAAAATCACTTTCTTCGACAAGACCAAATGGCAAAGCTAGTTTTGCCTCACTAACACCAATAGCGAGCCCTGTCCTCTTATCGCCAATATCAAGTGCTAATATTTTCATAACTAAACAGTCGTCAATATTTCACAACCATGTTTAGTCACCAAAACCGTATGTTCAAAATGGGCGGCCAATGAATCGTCGGCCGTTACGATTGTCCAACCATCCGACATAACTTTCACTTCCGGGCGGCCGGCATTGACCATTGGCTCAATCGCTATAGTCATACCTTCTTGCAAAAGTGGGCCCGTTCCTTTTTTACCAAAATTCGGTATCCGTGGATCTTCGTGAACGGCATGCCCAACCCCATGACCAACTAAATCTCTCACGACAGAAAAGCCCTCTTTTTCAACATAGGTCTGCACTGCTTCGCCAATATCACCAATACGCGCGCCGGCATGAACTTTTTTTAAGGCAAGGACTAAAGATTTTTTTGTTACGTCAATTAATTTTTGCGTGGGCTTTGGTATTTTACCAACCGCCACGGTAACTGCCATATCTGTACATAAACCTTTATACCAGGCTCCCAAATCTAAACCAATAATCTGTCCTGGTTCCAAAATAAAAGTTGGCGAAGGAACACCATGAACCAAAGCATTGTCCACTGAAGTACATAGACTTGCGGGAAAAACCGCATTACCAGTTCGATAATTTAAAAATGATGGGCTGGCACCTAAGGCTTTTAAACCCTGCCTGGCCAACATGTCCAAATGTAAAGTTGAGACACCTGCCTTTGCTTCTTGGCTAACCTGAGCCAAAACTTTAGCAAGTATCCTACCCCCCTCACGCATTATTTCTATTTCCTCTGCAGTTTTTATTAGGCTCATTGATTTATAGTTTTAATAATATTTGCTGTCACTTCAGTTATAGAAGGTGACCCATTAATTTCAATCATTAAATTCTTATTTTTGTAAAAATCCAAAAGTGATTTAATCTCATTATGATATATTAATAAACGTTCCCGAACTACGTCAGGCTTTTCATCAGGACGTTGAACTAAGTCAGTAGCTGATAATGATGCCGGCGGTGGATTAAATTCTAAATGATAAATAGCTCCCGTGCTTTTTGAAATCCTTCGGCCAGAGATTCTTTTTACAACCTCATCGTCAGACAAATATATGTATATAGCAGTGACATCTGGAAAAATTTTAAATAAAAATTCCGCCTGTACTATATTTCTCGGATAACCATCCAAAATAAAACCATGACCACAATCATCATTTTGTAGGCGATCATTAATCAAAGAGTTGGTAATTGAGTCGGGCATTAATTTGCCGCTTTTTAAAACATCGTCCGCTTGCCGACCCAATTCAGTCCCCTTGGAAATGTGGTCACGAAAGATGTCCCCAGTAGAAATATGAGGCACGTTTAACTCGGCGGCTAAAACCTTGGCCTGCGTTCCTTTACCTGAGCCCGGCGGGCCAAGTAGAACAAATTGTTTGTTCACTATATTCATACGACTTTATTGTATCTTAATTTTAACTTATTGAAAACAAAGAAACCGTCCAACGACGGCATTGGTAAACCGTACTGAATTGATTTTTATAACTCGTCGTAATCACGCATTACCATCTGCGCATTTATCTGGTTCACGGTTTCAATAACCACTGACACTACGATAAGTAGTGATGTGCCGCCAATCACCATACTCTGTGATTTGGTTAATAACTGAAGCAACAAAGGCAGTATAGCAATGATGGCCAAAAACAGTGCGCCAGCCAAAACTATTTTGTTCATAGTGGATCCAAGATACTCCGAGGTATGATTACCTGGTCTAATACCAGGAATAAACGCCCCTTGTTTTTGTAAATTTTCTGAAATTTTTGCCGGATGGAAAATAACCGCTGTATAAAAATAAGTGAAAGCAAATACTAAAATAAAATAAAATGCTCCGTAGAATAAAGAATTATTTTGAAATAAATCAATGGTAAACTGAGCCACGTTCTGCATCCAAACCGCTTGTGATCTTAAGAAAAACTGTGCAATCATAGGCGGAAAAGCAATTAAAGAAATAGCAAAAATTATTGGTATGACACCAGCTTGAAGTAGTCGTAAAGGCAGGAAAGTGCTGGCACCACCAAGTGATTTATTGCCTCGTACCATGCGAGCGTACGTAATCGGTATATTCCTTTGCGCCTCTGTTACTATAACAACTGCAGCAGTGGCAATAATAGACACAACCACAAATAATACAAAAGTTACTATTTGAGATGAGTCGTAAAAACCACTAATAAAAGTTCTTTGAATCGTTTGTGGAATTGCAGCAACTATACCAGCAAAAATCAATAAACTTATGCCATTACCTATCTTTCTCTCTGAAATTAACTCTCCAATCCACATTAAGAACATAGTTCCCGCGGTAACAGTAATAATCGCCGTGATCATCTGCCAAGTATCAACGTGTGCTAAAAACTTTAACTGAGCGTTACTTCTAAGTAACTGAATAAAGCTGTATGACTGCAACACCGCCAACGGCACAGTTAACCAACGAGTGTATTGGTTTATTTTTTGTTGTCCATACTCACCCTCTTTTGATAATTCTTCTAACTTAGGAACTATCATGGTCAGTAACTGCATAATAATTGAAGCCGTAATGTAAGGAGCTACCCCCAACATGACAATTGAAAAATTCTCCAAACCACCGCCGGAAAGAATGTTTAATAATCCTAATATTTGGTTAGAAGCAAAAAAACTCTTAAGTTGGGTAGCATCAACTCCTGGAATCGGTATGTGGGCCGCTAAGCGAAAAATACCCAGCATCGCCAGCACAAACAATATATTTTTGCGCAGATCAGGCGTTTTCCAAATTTGCACCAACTTTTCAAACATAAATTTATTCTTTATTATCAGCCGACTCTACTACTGGCTGTTCAACAACTGTACCGCCTGCATCTATAATAGACTTTCTAGCACCTTTAGACAAAGCGATAATTTTTACCGTTAGCTTCTTGCTTAACTTACCATTACCAATTATCTTAACCTTTTCACTAAAAGCGATTTTTTGCTTAATTAACAAAGCTGCATCAACCACTGAACCCTCTGGCAACTTGTTGAGTAAAGTAACATCGATCGATTGATCAATAGCAGGAATACGCTTAAAGCCGCGCTGTTTAGGCACACGGACAACAAAGTGCTTCACGCCAAATTGAACCAAACCTTTTCTTCCACCAGTTCTTGCGCGTTGACCTTTAAGTCCTCTGGTTGAATAAGTGCCATGACCTGATGCATTACCGCGACCCAGTCGTTTACGAGTCTTTCTTGAACCAGCGGCTGCTTTTAAATTGTGAATAAAAACTGCCATATTAAATCTTTACCTTAAAGTTACTTAGAGCTTTAAAAACGGCTTTAACGTTATTTAATTTATTTGCTGAACCCAACATTTTAGCTACCACATTGGCCACTCCAGAAACACCTAACACCACACGTACTGGACCACCAGCGATTACACCGGTACCGACAGGAGCTGGCTTTAACATTACCTGTGCACTACCATACTTTGCTCGTACTTCGTGTGGTACGGTAGTTTTATAAATGGGAATTGTAATAATACTTTTATGAGCGCGATTAGTGGCTTTTTGTACTGCCATCGAAACATCAGCTCCTTTACCAATTCCGAAACCTACTCGGCTCTTGTTATCACCAATAACAACCAAGGCGCGGAAACGCATTCTTTTTCCACCAGCCATAACACGGGTAACACGGCTGATTTCTACTACTTTTTGATCCCATTCAGATCTCTCGTCCGATCGGAACCTTCGATTGTTGTTGTCTTTTCTCATATATATAAATTAAAATTCTAGACCGGCTGCTCGAGCGGCTTCGGCTAGGGCCTTAATTCGGCCATGATATTTAACTCCTGAACGATCAAATACCGCTTTTGTAATACCAGCTTCTTTGGCAGAGGCGGCTACTTTCTCCCCTAAAATCTTAGCACGCTCTACTGGGGTTGCTTTAGTCTTTTTAAAATCAACGTTTCTTTCGTACAGAGCTAATAAAGTTTTGTGAATACTGTCATCAATAAATTGACAATTCAAATACTTCAAACTGCGTGAAACTACTAGCCTCGGACGAGCGGCTGTACCGCGAACCTTGGCTTGTACACGAATGTGACGTTTTATTCTTCTTTGTTTAAAGTCTAACATAAAATTTATCTTTAAGAACCGGTAGTCTTAGCTAGTTTTCCGGCTTTACGTCTAATTACTTCATCGATATATTTAATACCTTTTCCTTTATAAGGTTCGGGTAACTTCAAGCCACGAATATTGGCTGAAACCTCCCCAACCATCTGCTTATCAATACCTTCTACTGTGATTAAATTCTTCTCCACTTTTACAGCAATACCAGCTGGAACTATAAATTTAACTGGATGAGAAAAACCAATATTTAAGAGTAAGTCTTTGCCTTCTACTTGCGCCCGAAAACCAACACCATTAATTTCCATTTGTTTCTTAAATCCCTGTGTTACACCAAGTACGGCATTGTTAACCAACTGACGAGTAAGTCCCCATAAAGCTTTTTTAAATTTATTTTCCACATCATCAATTGAGACAATTATTTCATTGTCTTTTTGAGTCAATATTACCTGCTTCGGAACTACTTGGGTCATCTCGCCTTTAGGACCCTTAACCTTAACATCTTGTTCAGTAATAGTAACCGTAACACCGGCTGGAATAATTATTGGTAATTTACCTAATCGTGACATAAATTTAAATTAATATACCTCACACACTATTTCGCCACCCAAGTTTTTCTGCTTGGCTTCTTTATTAGTCATGAGTCCTTGGGAAGTTGAAACTACGGAAATACCTAAACCAGACAACACGCGCGGGATGTCTTCTTTGCTGGCATAAAAACGGCTACCAGGTTTAGACACTCTTTGCACATGGCGGATAGCAGGCACACCTTTAACATACTTTAGTTTGATTACTAAATTTCTATAAGGTGAGGTAACTTCTTCCACTCCGGCCAGATAGCCCTCTTTGGTTAATATGGTTGCTAAACGTTGTTTAAAATTTGAATACGGAAGGGAGATGTCGGTTTTACCCACAGCCAGACCGTTTCTAATTCTTGTTAGCATGTCGCTAATTGGATCTGTTATCATAATTTTATATTTACCAGCTAGATTTGCGAACTCCCGGAAGTTCGTTGTTAGATGCTAATTCTCGGAAACAAATTCGACATAAATCAAAGTGTCTCATATAGCCATGCTTACGACCACAGCGCCAGCAACGCCTAACGATTCGAGTGGAAAACTTGGCCGCAGTGCGAGAGCGAGTAGCTTTAATTTCAAGTGATTTAGTAGACATAGTTTATTCTTTTTTAGCAAATGGTAATCCTAATAATTGAAATAATTTTCTACCTTGGTCGTTATTTTCAGCGCTAGTAGTAATCGTGACTTCCAATCCATGAACTGATTCTACCTCGTCGTTTCTAATTTCTGGGAAAACAATATGCTCTTTAAAACCAATAGTGATATTGCCTCGGCCATCGAGATTGGTATCTTTGATACCACGGAAATCGCGCACGCGAGCTAATGTTACATGAAATAATTTATCTAAAAATTCATACATTCGGCGGCCACGGAGGGTTACTTGCAAACCAATTACCATACCCTGCTTTATTTTAAAATTAGAGATGGATTTCTTGGCTTTACGTACTACTGGTTTTTGGCCAGAAATACGAGTCAAGGTATTGGTCGCAATTTCTACGAGCTTTGGGTCGGTCAATGACTTACCTAAGCCAACGTTAATCGTTACTTTCTGCAACCGCGGAGCAGCCAACTTGTTAGTTAATGAAAAATCCTTCATCAACTGTGGCGCAACTTTGTCGTTATAAAATTTTTGTAATCTTGGTTCTGACATAAATACTAAATAGCTTGTTTACATTTCTTACACATTCTAACTTTACTAGCATCCTGAGTAGACTTACCCACCCGTGTACGCTTGGAACAGTGGGGGCAAACTACTTGCACCTTACTTAATTTAATCGGAGCAGCAAACTGCACTCTTTGCCCCTGCTCACCCTGACGGCGAGCGCGTAAATGTTTAAAGCGAATATTAATACCATCGGCAACCAATAATTGATCCTCAGGAAAAACCTGGGTGACCTTTCCCCTTTTGCCTTTGTCTCGGCCACTTATGACCTCGACTGTATCGCCTTGTTTTAACCAGTTACTCATAATTATAAAACCTCAGGTGCTAATGAAATAATCTTTTGAAAACCACGAGCACGAAGCTCTCTTGAAATAGGACCGAAAATACGGGTACCTCGAGGCTCTTTGGTTTTTTTATCAATAATAACCACGGCATTATCGTCAAATCTGATATAAGAACCATCGGGACGAGGCAACTCTTTACGAGTACGCACAATAACCGCCGGCACAACTTCGCTTTTCTTCACAATGCCGTGTGGGTCGGCGACTTTCACCGCCACCATAATAACATCGCCAATCCTACCATAGCGTTTTTTATAACCGCCCAAAACTGTAATGCACTGCACCTTGCGGGCACCGCTATTGTCGGCTACATGTAACATTGTGCGAAGTTGAATCATATACTTAGCTTACTTTTCTCAAAAATCTCCAGCGTTTAGTTTTGGATAATGGTCGAGTCGCTGAAATTATAACTCGATCACCGGTTTTCGATTCATTTTTTTCATCATGAACAGCAAAACGCTTAGTAACTTTATAACGTTTGTTATATAAAGAGTGTGACTTGCTGCGCACCACTTCAACAATTCTGGTTTTGTCAGCTTTAGCGCTTACCACTACCCCTTCCAGGGAGCGAGCACGCGATGTCTTTTCGTTAAGAACTGTCATATGAATTATTTCTTAGATAAATAAGTACTTAAACGTGCAATTGATTGTTTTAAAGCTCTAATTGCTCGCACATTTTTTAAATCATTAGCGGCCACCTTGAACCTAAGATTCTGTAAATCTTCCTTAATTTCAGATAAGCGTTTCGCAGCTGCGCCCTTATCGAAATTTGCAATTTCTTTCATGGATAGTGACTTGGCCATATTATTTAACAATTATTGTAGTTTTTACTGGTAATTTATGCGCTGCCAATCTCATTGCTTCTCGAGCCTGAGTTATCTCAACGCCATCCATTTCAAACATAACTGTACCTGGTTTAACTGGTGATACAAAGTGATCAACTGAACCTTTTCCACCACCCATACGAATTTCGTTACCTTTAACTGTTATCGGTTTATCTGGGAAAATTCTAATCCAAATTTTTCCACCGCGCTTTAAATAACCAGTCATCGCGCGTCGCGCAGCTTCTATTTGCCTTGAGGTAATCCAAGCCGCTTCCATGGACTTTAAACCAACTGAGCCAAAACTCAATGCATTTTTCTGTGTCGCCCAACCGGAAATCTGATCTCCGCGGTGCCACTTTCTATGTTTTACTTTTTTCGGCATTAACATAATTTTTTGCTAATTGGCGTTATTAGTTGGTTGATTATTAAAAACTTCTCCTTTATAAACCCATACTTTTATTCCAATATCTCCATAAGTGGTGTGAGCCACTGTGCGACCGTAATCTACTTCAGCCCTAATAGTTTGCAATGGAACAGTACCGGCCGACAACACTTCTGTGCGAGCTATTTCCGCCCCATTTAAACGACCAGCGCACATAACTTTAACTCCTAGCGCCCCCGACTTCATAACGTTGTCAATCGCTTGTTTCATAACCCGTCTAAAAGGCATACGCTTTTCAATTTCTAAAGCCATATTTTCCGCAGCCACATTGGCTGACACAGCGCCTTTGGCAACTTCCTGAATTGTTAACTGTAAATTAGTATTGGCCTTTAAAAACTTTTCCTTAATAGCTTTTTTCAATTCTTCAACCTGAGCACCACCTCGTCCAATTATTAAACCCGGTTTAGCAGTATGCACAATAACGTTAACAGAAGATGGTGAACGCTCAATTTCCACTTTAGCCACACCAGAACCGCGTAGTTTACCTTTGAGCCATTTGCGAATATGTAAATCTTCGGCCAATAGTTGTCGATATTCGCGCGCTGAGAACCATTTTGATTTCCAGGTATAAACGGTTCCTAGTCTAAAGCTATTTGGATGAACTTTCTGACCCATATTATTTCTTATTTACCTTAGGTTTATTAACTGCGGCGACAGCACTTTTCTCCGCCACGATTACTTCCACGTGACAAGTTGGCTTACGAATAGGAAAGGCGCGACCAAAAGCGCGTGGTTTATATCGACTAATTACCGGACCTTGATTAACTGCTATTTTTTTAATAAATAAATTTTCTTTAACCAATTTAAAATTGTTAACGGCATTGGCCTCAGCTGACTTAATGAGTTTTAAAATTGGCTCAGCTGCTTTTTTTGGCATATTTAATAACTGCTCTTCAGCTCGAGCTATCGACAAACCTCTCACAACGTCAATTACTAATTTGACTTTGCGTGGTGACATTTTTAAAAATTGTAGTGTAGCTCTAGCTTCCATAGATTATTTTTTAACTTCCTTAGCTGGGGCAGCGTCGCCAATCTTGGCCTTTGCTTCTGATTCAGCTTGTGCAGCAGCCATAGCCTGTTCTTTTGCCATCTTTCCACCGTGCACCGTAAATTTCCTTGTTGGTACAAATTCTCCTAAACGATGGCCGACCATGTTTTCTACTAATAAAACTGGAACATGTGTTTTACCATTATGAACAGCGATTGTAAAGCCAACCATCTGTGGAGTAACAACGGATGCGCGTGACCACGTTTTAATTATGGTCTTATCGCCAATTTTCAACTTGGATAATTTCTTTAAAATAGATGGATGGACAAAAGGTCCTTTTTTCAAACTTCGTGACATATAAATTAACCTTTCTTACTCTTACGTCGACTAACAATAAAACGATTGGTCCACTTGGTTGGACGACGAGTCGGGACTCCTAGAGCCGGCTTACCCCAAGGTGTTTTTGGATGCTTCAAACCGATTGGGTTATGACCTTCTCCACCACCGTGTGGGTGATCAACTGGGTTCATAGCTTTACCACGAACTGATGGTTTAAACCCCTGGCGACGTCTACGACCAGCTAACCCCAAACGAACGTTAAAGTGATCAATATTACTCATTTGGCCAATCGATGCCATACAAGTTTTACTTAATAAACGAATCTCTCCTGAAGGCATCTTAAGTCGCGCCATATCACCATCAACGGCCATTACCTGGGCCCAAGCACCTGCGGAACGAACCATCGAGCCACCATGTCCAGGAATCAATTCTATGTTATGAATGTATAAACCAGCCGGAATTAATTCAAGAGGCAAACGATTACCAACTGTTATAGGCGCTTGTTTCTTACTGGAAACGACTATATCGCCTACTTTTAATCCATCTGGTGCTAAAATATATCGCCTTTCACCGTTGTCGTATTTAACCAAGGCGACTAAGGAAGTTCTTCCTGGATCGTATTCGATTGCTTCTACGCGCGCCTTGATGTCAAAATTATCCTGCTTAAAATCAACAACGCGAATCATTCTTTTAACTCCACCGCCTCGGTGACGAACAGTGATCTTTCCTTGGTTATTTCTGCCACCTGAAGACGTACCCGTAGTGACCAAATTTCGGCTCTTGCGAGAACGACGAGACACTTTCTGGTCATGCGTTAGGATGCTGGCAAATCGCCTTCCGGCAGTTGTTGGTTTGTATAGTTTAACTCCCATATAAATTAAGCCTTAGCTAAATCAATTGTCTCTCCGCTTTTCAAATGCACACGCATAAATTTTCTGTCTGACCTTTGACCAGCGCGACCACGACTATAAACTTTCTTACCGGGTAAGGTTGTAGAAGTCACCTTAGTGACATGCACTTTGTAAAGCTTTTCAATCATCTTTTTTAATTCAACTTTAGTGGTTGCGGGATAAACAGCAAAAGTATATTGACCATTGCCTTGCAGACGGCTGGCTTTTTCTGAAACTACCCAATGCTTAACCAAGCCAACTGGGGCTTTAAAATCAGCCACGATCTTTGGCGCAGTTACACCATCATCCTTGGTTGGTGCAACGTCTTTTTTAGGAATGTCATTTTTCTTAAACCAAGACATATTATTTACTTACCACTTTCTGCACTAAATTATTATAAACTTTTTCTGATACTAACCAATTTTTAAATTTAATTAAATCGTAAGGATTAACACTCTTTAAAGCCATCACGGTAACGTTGGGTATATTTTTAAGACCACGCGCCACTGTTTTCTCTTCCTCAGATAAAATAACTAAAATCTTCTTAAAGGTAGTTGGAAAAGACTTAAACCACTTAGCAAAATCCTTGGTCTTCAATGAATCTGGATAAGCCTGACATACAACCACGTCCCCACTCTTTACTCGGTCAGCTACTACCATTTGTAGAGCTTTATCTTTGACCTGTTTATTAATTTTTTGTGAATAATTACGATTGGATCTTGGTCCGAAAGTAACGCCACCACCCTTCCATAAAGGAGACCTAATAGAACCATGGCGAGCACGTCCAGTACCTTTTTGTTTCCATGGCTTACGTCCACCACCGGCGACTTCGTCGCGAGTTTTAGTGTGCGCGTTACCAAGTCGTTTATTGGCTTCGTAAGCAACAATAATACGGTGAAGCAAGGCTGGTTTAACCTCTATATTTTGCAAATCAACCGGCACCGACTGTTCTTTAACAGTTTTGCCAGTATTATCCAAGATTAAAATTTTAACTTCCTTCTCCATATTATTTGGCTACGATATAAACCAGACTATTAAAATGCCCTGGGACAGCGCCTTTAATATATAATTGATTAGTTTCTGGTTTAATCTCAACAACTTGTAAATTACTGACTGTTGATTTTGCGCCACCCATACGCCCGGCCATGCGCAACCCTTTAAAAACGTGCTGCACACCACCCGCTCCAATAGAACCAGGCATTCTCAATTGGTCCTTATGCCCGTGAGTTGCTGGTGAACCGTGGAAACCATGTCGTCTAACCACTCCTTGAAAACCCTTACCTTTTGAAATACCAGTTACCTTAACCTTTTCTCCAGGAGTAAAAATTGAAGCTTCAATTTTTTGCCCAACTGTGAAACCTTCGGTGCTATCGACGGTAAATTCCTTTATTCTGGTAAAGTTACCTAAATCCTTAAAATATCCTTTTAAAACTTTGGAGACTTTCTTTTTGTTGCCATAACCAATTTGAATAGCAGAATAGCCATCTTTTTCTTTCGTTTTAACCGCCGTTACAACACAAGGGTCGACTGTAATGAGTGTAACTGGAATTTGTTTGCCATCAGTGGCAAAAATTCTGGTCATGATATTCTTTTTTCCAATAATGAATTTGGACATATGACAACTTAAAAACCGTTCCTAAATCTTTTTCTGTTTAACATCCAGTTAACCAACATATAGAACGGTTTCGTATACTTAATCAATTTAATAAATGTTTAGTCTGGAAGTTATTTTTCCTTCTTCAATGTTGAGCTAATAGCTGTTGTGATAAATCACCATCACTAACGCCCTACCTGAAGCGAATTTTTTACATCATTTTAATTTCGACATCTACCCCGGCTGGCAAGTTCAAATTAGTCAGCGCATCAATAATCTTGGGAGATGGCTCTATGATATCTAACAATCTTTTGTGAACTCTAATTTCAAATTGTTCTTGTGAATTTTTGTGAACAAATGACGATCGAATAACGCTATATTTATTCTTTTCTGTCGGCAATGGAATAGGTCCCACAATATTAGCACCAGCCCTTAAAGCTGTATCTAAAATAGTTTTGACCGATTGATCAATAATCTTGTGATCGTAAGAGCGAATCCTAATACGAAGTCTCGCTTTTACTTCCTGCTCTGTTCCGGTTGTTACTGCTTGCTTTTCTGCCGTCATTATTCGCTTGTTAAAGACAAAGAACGAAAATTAAAGTTATTTAATAATTTTAGATACCACACCAGCTCCGACTGTATGACCACCTTCGCGAATAGCGAAACGGGTTTGTTCTTCCAAAGCGACTGGTGAGATTAACTTAATCTTGAGATCAACGTTGTCTCCTGGCATAACCATTTCTGCACCGGCCGGTAATTCAACTTCTCCAGTGACGTCGGTTGTTCTGACATAAAACTGTGGCTTATAACCCTTAAAGAATGGGGTATGTCGACCACCTTCTTCTTTTTTCAAAATGTAAACCTTGGCATCAAATTCGGTGTGTGGGTGTACGCTACCTGGCTTAGAAAGCACTTGTCCGCGCTCCACATCTTCTTTCTTCGTACCGCGAAGCAAGATACCAGCGTTATCTCCAGCCTGCCCTTGATCCAGTTGCTTATTGAACATCTCAATACCGGTTACAACGGTCTTTTGGGTATCGCGCAAACCAACGATTTCAATATCTTCGTTAACTTTGATAATACCGCGATCAATACGGCCAGTCACAACAGTACCGCGACCTTCAATCGAGAAGATATCTTCAATCGGCATCAAGAATGGTTTTTCTGTATCACGTACTGGCTCTGGGATGTATTCATCCAAAGTCTTAACTAATTGTAGAATTGGCTTCAAAGCTTCATCGTCCTTTTTACCAGCAACCGCTGCTTCCAAGGCTTTTAGAGCCGAACCACGAATAATTGGCGTAGTGTCGCCTGGGAATTCGTATTTCTTTAATAGATCTTTAATTTCCTCTTCCACCAAATCAATCAAACCTGGGTCATCAACCATATCAACTTTGTTCAAGAAAACTACAATGTAAGGAACACCAACTTGGCGAGCCAAGAGGATGTGCTCACGAGTTTGAGGCATTGGACCGTCAGCTGCTGAAACAACCAAAATAGCACCATCCATTTGAGCGGCTCCGGTAATCATGTTTTTCACATAATCGGCGTGACCTGGACAGTCTACGTGAGCATAGTGTCTTTTTTCCGACTCATACTCAACGTGGGCTGTATTGATAGTAATACCGCGAGCTTTTTCTTCTGGCGCGTTATCAATAGCATCAACACCCTTATCCTGAGCGGTAAATCCTGAAACATTCAAGACCTTTAAAATAGCTGCGGTTAAGGTTGTTTTGCCGTGGTCAACGTGGCCAATAGTTCCGACGTTAACGTGTGGCTTGGAACGATCAAATTTATCTGCCATATTATTTTCTCCTAAATTGCTAAGGTTAGCGAAATTATTTAATAAAATTGTTCACTAAACCCTAAAAAAATCAATTATTATAAATAGTTAGCTTGTTCAATTTAACACAAAGCCTTATTTCTGACAAGTGTCTACCCTATCTAGATCGGCTCAGGAAAATACTGGTCATCATCCTCCACAGCGCCTTGCGGCGGGTCAATGGGCTCTAAATAAGGAATTTCCTGTTGGATTGAGGAAAAACCAGACAATTTATCGTATTCTGCCAGTGGTAGTATGACCATTGGTTCATCATCGCCAACAATCACCACCCTCTCTCCTCGAGCCAATAACCTCTTAATTAATTGGCCTAAATCCTCTTTCATAAATTATTTAGTCTTTTTTTCTCCAATAATAGTCTCGGCCACGTTGCGAGGAACTTCAGAATAGTGGTCAAATTCCATAGTGTAAGAACCGCGACCCTGGGTCATTGATCGAAGACTGGTCGCATAACCAAACATTTCAGCGAGTGGCACATGGGCATCAATAACTTTAATACCCATACGATCGCGCATTTCCAAAACTTGTCCGCGCTTCGAGTTAAGGTCACCAATCACTTCTCCCATGTAATTTTCAGGAGTAATAACTTCCACTTTCATAACTGGTTCCAGTAAGTAAGGGTCACCACGTTTAAACGCATCCTGGAAAGCAATCGAACCAGCGATTTTGAAAGCCGCTTCCGAAGAGTCAACATCATGATAACTACCATCATAAACGACCGCTTTCACATCGACGACTGGATATCCGGCCATCACACCATTTTCCAAAGCCTCACGAACACCTTTTTGAATTGGCATGATAAATTCACGAGGAATGACTCCACCTTTAACTTCATCAACAAATTCAAAACCTTTACCAGGCTCTTGTGGCTCCAACCTAATCCAGCAGTGTCCATATTGACCATGACCACCAGTTTGTCGAATATATTTTCCTTCGGCTTGAGAAATCTTTCTAACAGTTTCCTTATAAGCGACTTGAGGTTTACCAACATTGGCTTCCACCTTAAATTCTCGCTTCATACGATCAACAATAATATCTAGGTGCAGTTCTCCCATACCAGCAATGATCACCTGTCCGGTTTCTTCATCGCTTCTTACTCTAAATGAAGGATCTTCTTCAGCCAATTTTGCCAAAGCCATACCCATTTTTTCTTGGTCAGCTTTAGTTTTTGGCTCAATCGCAACCGAAATAACTGGCTCTGGGAAAACAATAGATTCCAAAATAATAGGCTTTTCTTCAGAACACAAAGTGTTTCCGGTAGTGGTGTCTTTTAGACCAACCACGGCCGCTATCTCGCCGGCAAATACTTCTTCAACGTCTGCTCTATGATTGGCGTGCAATCTAACAATTCTACCCATACGCTCACGCGTACCAGTAGAAGAATTTAATACATAAGAACCGGCTTTAATAATACCTGAATAAACTCTAAAGAATGCTAGTTTTCCAACAAATGGGTCGGTCGCTATTTTAAACGCTAGTGCCGAGAACGGCTCTTCATCAGAAGCGCTTCGAGCAATTATTTCTCCAGTATTAGGCTCTTTACCTTTAACCGCTTCGATATCAAGTGGCGATGGTAAATAATCTACTACACCATCCAATAAAAATTGGACGCCCTTATTTTTAAGAGCTGAACCACAAAATACTGGAACAATTTTATTATCAATACAAGCTTTGCGCATAGTTTGCTTCAAACTTTCAATCGGAATTTCTTTTCCGTCTAAATAATCGTGAAGCAATTTATCATCATGCTCAGCAATCGCTTCAATTAATTTATGTCGGTATTCTTCTACCTTTTGTTTCATGTCTTCTGGCACTTCAGTCTCTTCCCACTCTTTTCCGAGTTCATCTTTATAAATAACCGCTTTACGAGTAAATAAATCCACTAAACCGGTGAAAGTTTCGGCGGCACCAATTGGTAATTGCACCGGGTGTGCATTTTTAGTTAATCTTTCATAAATAGAAGCCATGTCGTTATAAAAATCAGCGCCCATTCTATCCATTTTATTTATAAAACAAATGCGTGGCACTTTGTATTCGTCCGCATAGTGCCAGTTGGTCTCTGATTGTGGTTCAACACCAGCCACACCATCAAATACCACCACTCCACCATCCAACACACGCAAAGAACGCTTGACCTCAATCGTAAAGTCAATGTGTCCTGGGGTATCAATTAAGTTCAACTGATGATTTTTCCAAAAACAAGTTGTCGCAGCCGAAGTAATGGTAATACCGCGCTCTCTTTCTTGTTCCATCCAGTCCATTTCTGCGGCACCCTCGTGCACTTCGCCAATCTTATGTTTCTTACCGGTATAAAACAAAATACGCTCGGAAACGGTAGTCTTACCCGCATCAATGTGAGCGATTACGCCAATATTTCTAACCTTTTCTAATGGATATTCCCGCGGCATGTTATCTAGCAAAATGAGCAAAGGCGCGGTTAGCTTCGGCCATTCTTAAGACATCTTCTTTCTTCTTAATGGCATCGCCCTGATTATCTGCGGCCGCCATTAATTCATCAGCCAATTTCAAATGCATCGGGCGACCCTTTTTATTCTGGGCAGCTCCAATAATCCAACGGAAAGCCAAAGCTTGTCGACGCTCGGTTCTAACTTCTACTGGTACCTGATAATTAGCACCGCCAACACGCTTACTTCTTACTTCAACCATTGGTCCAACATTTTTAATAGCCGCTTCAAAAACATCTCGTGGATCTTTCTTGGTTTTTTGAGCTATCACGTCAAAACTCTTATAAAGAATACCACGCGCAACAGTTTTCTTGCCGCGTTCCATTATAGTATTAATAAATTTAGCAATTACCACACTTTGATAACGTGGATCGGGTAATATTTGTCTTTTAGGAGCTGATTTACCTCTCATATTATTGCTTCTTTCGCTTTACACCATATAGCGATCTACCCTGAGAACGATTTTCCACGCCAGAAGTGTCATAGACACCCCTAACAATGTGATAACGTACACCAGGCAAATCTTTAACCCTACCACCACGAACCATTACGATAGAGTGTTCTTGTAAATTATGACCAATACCAGGAATATAGGCCGTGACTTCCATACCATTAGACAATCTGACCCTGGCAATTTTTCTTAAAGCTGAGTTTGGCTTCTTTGGCGTAGTAGTTGTTACCTTCAAACAAACCCCTCTTTTAAATGGGTTGCTCTTAGGCATATCTGACCTTTTTCTACGCAAAGCATCAAAAACCGGGACCAAAGCCGGGGTTTTTGATTTTTTACCTAATTGAGTTCTTCCTTTACGAACTAATTGATTAACTGTAGGCATTTAATAAATTTAATATATTTCAGATAAACAAATAGAGTTGCTACAACTCTTGGGCTAGTATAACAACTCTACCCCAACCAGTCAAGGGTTCTTTATAGCACCTTGTGTCGATTTAATAAAAGCAGTGAAATTCCACCTAATACCAAAAAAGTTAGCCCAGATAGAATAAAAGCCATGGATAATGAATAGGTATCGCTAGCCCAGCCAATAAAAGGACCAACAATCGCAAATATTAGCCGAGCGACAAAAGATTTAACCGATAAAACGGTGGCCCTAATATCTGCCGGCACCAGCCTATTAACATAATCGAGCAAGATTGGACGGCTAATCCCCCAGACGAAATAAAATATAAAAATAACACCTATTCCCCACCAGGCTTGCCAGGTGGCTAATAACCAATAAGCAACTATAGTTAAAATTAATAAGGATATTAAAGATTTTTTTCTTCCAAAAAAATCCTCGACCGCGTGTGCCACATAAGAAAAAACACCACTTGAGGTCATTAAGGCTGCCCAAGCTAGACCAAACCAGACCAAAGGTAATCCAACCAGCACAAAATATGGTTGAATAAACCATACCATCGTCAAAGTGGCTGAGCTAATTATGCCTCCATATATAATTAGCCACTTTATTTCTTTGTGTTCATGTAAAGAAAATTTGATGATTTTGGCCAACGATTTAATTTTACTTTCTGAAATATTTATCGCCTGACGAGCAGTCTCGACTAAAGTAAAGGAAAGTGGCACAGACAAAAATAAAGCTATCGATTCATAATATAAAGGCGTCCGAAGACTAATTACCGCCAGTGCCCCACCAATAATTGAAGCGACTGCTTCAGAAAAATTTGATATAGAACCAAACCGGCCTTCGTATTTTTTATAATCGTCCTTCTTGCCAATTTCCGCCAAGCTGTCGTAAAGCAAGGCTGAATCCGCCCCAGACATAAAACTAGCCCCCACCGCTAAAAATATTTCTGCGACTAAGAAACCCCAAAAACCATAAGACCCGGCATAAATTAAATACCCTAAGAAACCACCGATGCCTCCAAATATTATAGAAATACGACGCCCAATTAAGTCGGCAAAATAACCAGAAGGAATTTCTAACACCACAATTACTACGGAAAATAAGGCCTGCAACAATAAAACTTCCGCCATTGATAAACCATTTTCTTTGTAAAATAAAACGATCACCGGCATTATTAACATAAAGCCCCGCAAAGCGGAAATGGTGTACAATTTCCAAATATTATTTTTTACAGTTCTAGCAAATACTGACATTTATTTATTTGTTAAGGCGATCAGCGCTTCAACATCATCCCCTACTTGAACTCTATTAATTTTTTCCTGCCCACACTTAATACAGCGATGGGTTATTTTATCTTCGCCATTTTTTTTAAAAAAACTTACCGGCTGCATTAAGCCGCTACACTCAGAAGCGCGGTCCCCCGGATTAATGTCCACGTGTTTTGACCACAAACATTTCGGACAGTGGTTAGTATAGCCACCCCCCTTAACAATCGTTCCACATTTATCACAAACAAAATCTTCGACTCTCTTTATAAATTTCGTAGACACATTTTTATACTCCAACTATTAAACTATACAACCAATAAACTACAGCGCCCATGTAACTGGTATAGGAAAGTAAAAATAATACCGCCAGTAGCAACCACAAATAGTTTTGCTCCATCCAAGCCTTGATATGATAAAAACGGCTAGGCAAAAAACTAAATAAAACTTTCGAGCCATCAAGTGGTGGTACAGGAATTAAATTAAAAATCGCTAACATTAAATTCATGAGCACTATATACACAAAAGCTTTTTGGACGTCAAAAGGCAGATTGGTAAAAAAGCGTAAGACCAAGCCAAAACTCAAAGCCAATAAGACGTTCACCGCGACGCCGGCGATAGAAACTTTTAACACCCCCCACTTTTGATCGCGTAGGTTAAATGGATTAAATGGTACTGGTTTGGCGTAAGCAAATACAAAACTTCCTCCAGAAAAAATAAACAACATAAACGGCATAATTATTGAACCCCACATATCCAGATGTACAATTGGATTTAAGGTCAATCGCCCCATACTGCGCGGTGTTGGGTCGCCTAAATAGTCCGCCACAAAACCATGGGCATATTCATGAAATACTGCCGATAAAATAATTACTAAAATGGGATATATTTGCCAGACTAAATCGGTTTCCATATATAGATACTTGCTAAAAATTATTATTTTTGATAGATTGAACTAACTGTAATTATTATTAAATTAACTGTATGGCACGAATCTGTGAAAAATGCGGCCGCGGCTACAACAAGGCCTTATCTCGATCACACTCCAACATACCTACCCTTCGAAGACAATCCGTCAACCTGCAATATAAAACTGTTGATGGTAAAAGGATGCGTATATGTTCTCGTTGTATCAAAACCCTAGCTAAGTAAATCTTCATTTATTATACTATATCACTCTGTTATTCTCTATAATGGAGTGATTTTTATTTTCAGTGATTATCGATTTACAATAAATTCCACTATCACAAAAAATAACCAAAAAGATAAAAGTAAGTAACTCTCCCTTTTCGATACCACGCGACCTGAGCGCATAAAATAAAAAAGTAAAATTGAAGCCAACACCATAAACATTCCAGTGACATAAATTATATTTTTTGAAACGGTCACCGGACTAACTAAAGCCAAGACTCCAACTACGATGGTGGCATCGGCGAGTACTGTACCTAGTATATCCCCAACTGCCAACTCGTCCTCTTTTTTAATTACAGATTTTAGAGAAAATAAAAATTCAGGCATAGTCGTCCCTAAACCAACTACTAACATGCCGATTAGGACTGGATTGATATTAAGGTTTTGTGCCAAGCTCACCGCTGACTCCACGGTAAAGTGAGAGCTCACTAATAATACTGCCATACTAACAAGCAGCAACGCCAAATTTCGATAGATGTGGTCAGAATATTTCTGCCTTTTTTCGTTCTTTAAACCATTTTTAAAAACATGATAATAAAAACCAAGACCAAATATGACCAAAAATACCCCCTCCCAACGCGAAAAGTTACCATCCAACCCAAGGCCGATCGGCAACAATAATAAAAAGGGATAAATATTATTATTTTTTAAAATTTTGCTATCAATTTTCAAACCCCGTCCCGCCACAGCAATAATAATAGCTATGATTAAAGTCAGGTCAGCAACGTTAGAACCAAATAAAGTTCCAAGACCAAAAGAAGGCATACCGTTACTTGCTGAATTAATCGCTATAAAAGTTTCGGGCAAAATAGATACAACAGCAACGATTAAGAACCCGACCAAATATTTTGATAGGTGGAAACTTTCTGCTACCCGACCAGCATACTTGGTTGCCCAAGTTGCACCTTTAACTAAAAAAAATAAGGAAAGTGCAAAGATTAAAAAATTATTTACCATAAAATTCCTAATTTGGTCGGGGTGCGGAGAAT
>CAYGFD010000005.1:20361-30702 GCA_964349095.1 uncultured Gammaproteobacteria bacterium | reverse complement strand
AAAACAAAATCCGCCCGCCCCGAGTGGGGCAAGGCGGATTAGGATTTATAGTTTAGATCTTTAGATCATCAACTGCCGATGTATCGGTATCTTCGCTTCGTTCGCGTCGTGGACGCTCTGGGCGAGAACCCTCTGGTTCATAAATTTTTAAGTTTACTCGAGCATTGTTCTTCGCTCCAACGACTCTGAGTAATGTTCTAAGAGCACGGGCAGTTTGACCTTGTCGGCCAATGATTTGTCCCATGTCCTCTGGATTAACATGCAAAGTTATTAGCACGCCTCTTTCATCGATTGTGCGTTCAGTTTTAACATCGTCGGCATGATCAACGAGTGTTTTGACTACGTATTCTATAAATTCTTGATCTCTTTCTGACATACTTTCTTGATTAAGTATTAATCCTTAAATTAAAGTTGTCACATTTAAGCTTGTTTCCTTGATAAGCTGTGCGAAGATTTTTAAAGTGCTCGACCTTTTACAGCTTTTAGTAAAAACTTAAATCAGCCAACTGTAGTTTAGATATTATCAGAGTTGGTTATTTGGGTCAATACTATAAAACCGCGCTTGTGGCGCGGTTTTGATAATTAAACTTGTGGTGTAGTTTCGGCTGTAACTGGCTCTACGGGTTGTTCGGTTTTTACTTCTTCTACCTTTACTTCTGGTTTAGGTGTAGCCGCGGCTGGCTTAGCTGGTGCCGCTTTTACTTCTTCTACTTCTTTTTTCTTTGGCCTCCAAGACTTAACTTTGTCGCTGGTGATTAATTTTAGGTCAACTAGTAAATTGTGAACGCGGGCTGATGTTTGAGCGCCCTTGCCTAGCCAAAATTTAATACGGTCAGCGTTGAACAACGCTTTGGGTGGGTCTTGGTGTGGATCTAAACTTCCTAAAATTTCTAGGTTAGTTCCAAATGTATCCTTGGTTTTATCAGAAACAATCAGGCGAAATTGGGCCTTTTTTTTCTTACCAGTTCTAGCTAATCTTATCATTAACATAATTAAAAATTGTGTAGTTAATTAACAGTATTGTGATGATACAAGAATATTTGACCTCAGTCAAGAGTTAACAAATTAACGCTAGAGGTCGACCCCTAGGCGTTTAGATGACACTTTCAGCTGCCATACTCTTAGTTTCTGACCATCTCATTAGCTTGTTCAAGTTTTACAGACAATAATCGTGACACACCATCATCACCCATAGTTACCCCATAAAGTATGGATGAGCGTTTCATGGTAGCGCGGTTATGAGTTATGGTAATAAATTGGGTTTTATCGATTAAACTGTCCAAGATGGCGGCAAAACGCTCGGAGTTTGCTTCATCGAGTGCGGCGTCAACTTCATCGAGCACCACGAAAGGAGATGGTAAATGAGAAATAATGGAACAGATAAGGGCGATGGAGGTTAGGGCTTTTTCTCCGCCTGATAACGCTGTTATGGAAGATAGTTTTTTCCCAGGAGGGGTGGCAACAATATCAACGCCAGAAAACATACTGGCTTGGAGTTTCTGTTGTAGTAATAATTTTTCTTTCGCTATTTTAGATGTTGGTTGGTCATCATTTTCTTCCTCGTCATCATCCTCATCGTCCTCGTCGAGATCATCATCCTCAGCCGGTTTAGTATTGATAACGGTTTTTTGTAAATTTAGAGAAGCGCGACCGCCATTGAAAAGGACTTCAAAATACTTTCCGAACTTTTCGTTAATAGTTTTAAAACTATTTAAGAATTGTTTTGTAATTGTTTCGTCTAACTCCTTAATTATCACTTCCAGTGAATTAATAGCTTGGCGCAGGTCACCTTCTTGTGTCGACAAGAAGTCATGCCGTTCTTTGGTTTTTTGATACTCAGCAATAACTTCTGGGTCAATGCCGCCAGTTACCTCCAATTGTTTTTTTAATTTTTGGATTTCTAAAGCTAACTCACCCTCATTTATATTAGTTGAAGATTTAGCCTCTTTAATAACGTGTGATAATTCAGCAGGCACTTCTTTAGACATTTCGTTTTCCAAATCTTCTTTTTTCGTGTCGATTTTAGTTATCTGTAATGCGAGCTCGTGCTGATTTTGTTCGAGGGAGTGAAGCTCTGAGCTTAAGCCATTAATAGAGTTTTGTAAGTTAAAGAATTCCTGTTTTTTTACTTCAACTGATTCATGAAAAGAGGCCAGCTCTTTTTCCAAGTTAACTACCGTTTCCTGATTAACATCAATTTCTTTTTCAATATTTCCCGCTTGCGCAAATGATTGTTGGTTGGCGAGGGATTTTTCAATGTGATTTTTTTCTCCCGTCAGTTTTTGCAGGCGATTATTTAACTCAACCATTTGCTCATCAAGCGCAGAAATTTTGGCTTTGTATGAGGCAATATCATGAACTAGTTCTTCTTGTTTTTTAAAAGCGTTTTGCCAGTTTTCCTGACTTAAGCCGGCGTTAAAGTTTTTAACTATTTTTCTTAATGAGTTTCCCAGCCTTTCTCCTTGCTCTAGTAGGGGCTGGAGTTCTTTAGGTGAATGGGCTAGTTTAATTTTTGATAACCAGTTATCGTACTCTTCGCTAAGGGAGGTTATTTCACGCTTCACTTCTACGGTAATCTCTTTTTCCGAAAAACCGCGATTAAATTCATGGGCAATTAATGACTGTTCCTTAATTTTGGAGTCGAGTTGGTTATTTAGTTGCTGGCTAGTTTTTGTATTGGCATTACGTTGTTCAGTCAGGTTTTTTATCTCGTTACCCAAGTCTTCTAACCGTCTATTGAGCCAGACGATTTCACCTTCACCTCTTTTAATGTGCTCTAGTTCATCCTGCGCCTGTAGTAGAGTTTTTTCTTTCAGTAGTTTATTTAATTGAGTTCGAGCATCATCTAGTTTATTTTTTAATTGTAAATAAGAAGCCGGCAACATTTCTCCTTGCTCCAAGTCTTTAATCTTTATGCTGAGTGTTTTTATTTTGTCTTTAAGAGTAGTGGTTTGCTTATTTAAAGCGTCGTGATCCTTGGCGACGACGTCGTGTTGCGACATTAGCTGGTGATAGCGAAAGGAGTAGTAATTTTTTTGAAGTTCAAGTAGGTCTTTTTCCATTTCGTCACGTTGTTCCAATTTTTTTACCTGGCGTGTCAAAGTTTTGAGTCGAGGTTCGATTTCATTCAACACCAATTCAACTTGCTCCAAGTTGTCGTAAGTGGTGAGAAGTTTATTGATGGATTGTTCGCGCTTGATTTGAAATTGTTTAATTCCAGTTGCTTCTTCAAAAAATTCTTTGCGGTCGGCAGGCGAAGATAAGAGAATGCTATCAATCATACCTTGGCCGATAACGCTGTAGCTCTTTTGTCCAAAATTGGCACGAGCAAGAAGTAAATTAATGTCCGTTAGTCTAACTGGACTACCGTTTAACAAGTATTCGCTTTCACCATTACGATAAATACGACGAGTAATAACTATTTCTGAATAATCCACATCAGCAGTACCGTCTTCATTATTTAAATACAAACTAACTTCTGCCATGCCGCCACGGGTTTTTAAGTCTGAACCGGCAAATATCACGTCCTCGCTTTTTTTACCGCGCAGCAATTTGATAGATTGTTCGCCTAAGACCCAGCGAATAGCGTCGGCAATGTTTGATTTACCAGAGCCGTTAGGGCCAACAATAGCCGTTAACTTTTGGTTAAATTCTAAAGTTGTTTTGGCTGCAAAGGACTTAAATCCTTGTATTTCTAATTTTTGTAGATACATAAATTAACTAGAGTCTGAAAAGACCTCTTCTAATTTTAGCTTAAAAAAAAAGAAGCGCCAACTTTTAGTTAGGTTGGCGCTGGTGGACTGGCGTGGGCGGCAAAGAGCGCGTTTTGTTTTTGGAATTTTTCCACCGCTGCTGGGCCGGGGAGGAATATGGGTACTTTGGATTTTGATTTACGAGTGGGGTGGCCATTGGGTTCGTCGCACAGGCGACAGGGAATAGCGGATAGACCGCCTTCTGGGCCAGTGGCATTTTGTACCCACCATTCGCCAAAACAGCGTTTGATTTTACAGTTTCCAATTTCTGCCAAAATTATCTTTTTCCTTTGGCAACGTGGGCACTGGGCAATACAATGAAAGAATAAACCATTCATTCCAACAACGGTATTGGTATCGTAAGACTTAGGCGGTTCTTTGGTTAATTCCGTTATATTTTCGATAGTTTTCAATGAGCACCTTTGATTTTGGTTTAAAAAAATTCCATCCCCGAGGATGGAATTTCCTTTAAATAATATTTATTGTTAGTGGATCTTTTAATCGTTCCATTTTTTTATGATTAAGCCCTTTTCCGCCGCATCAACTTGAGCCTCTTGTTTAGAAGATCCCTCCCCTTCGGTTACTAACTCGTTTCCAAGGTATAAACCGACCCTAAAGATTTTAGCATGATCAGGGCCAACCTCGTCAAGGACTAAATAATGGGGGGTGACTCCAAACTTGTCTTGAGATATTTCCTGGAATCGACTCTTAGGGTCTAGATATAGCTTTTGGGTTAGAATTTTTTCTAAATGAATGAGAATAAAACGCTTAATAAATTTATCAGCCGCTTCTGTCCCCAAATCAAGGTAAATAGCGCCGATCAATGCCTCGAGGGCATTCGCGAGTATATATTGGCGCGCTTTACCATTACTGTCCTTAGCTTCTCCACGGGATAGTAGTAAGTGGTCTTCTAGTTTTATTTCATTGGCCACTTGAGAGAGGTGTCTGGCATTTACTAAAGCGGCGCGCCAGTTGGTTAGCTCACCCTCGGGATTAGGATAATTTTTATAAAGATATTCTGTGACGATTAATTCTAATACCGCATCGCCTAAAAACTCCAATCGCTCATTGTGCGATAGGTGAAAACTGGTGTTCTCGTTTAAGTATGAACGATGAACAAGCGCTTGGGTCAATATATCCTCGTTGACAAATTTAATGTCTAAGGATTCTTGCAGTGATTTTAGATCTGACATTTAGTTGGGGCGTCGAGCTTGGGGTGTGGGGCCTTTTGGGGCAGAAGCGCCACACCTCAATCACGTCGCTAATTAATAATTATTTTTCCTCCGTCTTATTATTCACAATTTGTTTGAAGTCTTCTATTGGTATTAAACCTTTTTCCATCAATTCTTTATAAAGCGAACCAAGTACTCCATTAATAAATCTTGAAGAGGCGTCGGAGCCAAAAGCCTTGGCCAGCTCTATTGCTTCATTGATGGCGACTTTTGGTGGTATCTCTTTATTAAATTTAAGTTCGTAGATTCCTAGCCTGAGAACGTTTCTATCAATGGCAGTAATTTGATCAAGCGGCCATTCTGGTGCTAGGCGAGTGATGGTTTCATCTATTTCTTTAACGTGTTTTAGGATACCACTAGCGACTCGTTCAGAATATCCATCATCATTTAAACCAGGCGCTAGTTCCGCAATATTTTTTTCTATAATCTGCCACAAATCACCCTCTTGCTTTAAGAAGTCCCATTGAAAAAGAGATTGTAGGACAACAGTTCGCGCTAAGTGGCGATTGGACATAGAAGTTTAAATTTAAAAAGAAAAATTAATATTATTTCTTTGCTTCAGCCTTGGTGGTTTTTACTTTGGATTTTAGTTTTAAAACTAAACGTCCTTTGTAATAACCACAGTGTGGACAAGCGCGGTGTGGAGCAATGGCGCGGTGGCAGTGAGAACACTCAGTGAAGTGACCTTTTTTTAGACCAAAGTGCGCGGCTCGGCGACGCTTGTGAGAAGATGTACGGCGATGACCAGGTAAACCCATATGTTTAAGTAGTTAGTAATTGATAATTATTAGTTTGTGCTTCTTAATTATTAGCAGATTATAGCAGTTTATTCAAATATTGCAAGGGTAAAGGCAGTTATTGACAGGCGCCGTCTTCAAGCGCTAATATAAAAGACTTTACGCGTGCACTTAATAACCGATTCCGAATAACATAAGGGTAGTAAAATGTCTAAAAAACCGCCCGAAGATTCCCCAGATATTTATGACTGGCAGGAAAACAAATCGTCTTGGAAAAGACGCTTATACTGGACGGGAGCTATTCTTATCATCGCGGTTGTCGTCGGTCTGGCCGTTATGAATAAAATGAACGGCTTATAGTTTTGACGATGCAAACATCGTCGGCCCTTTTAAAAAGGCGGAGGTTCAACCCCCGCCTTCTTTTTATACAAATGTTACACTAGCGACTTTATCCTTCTCTTCCTTAAACCGCATTAGCCTGACCCCTTGAGTCGCTCGCCCAAGAACGGAAACAGATTTTAAGGTTAAGCGAATCACTTGTCCTTGCTCTGACATAACCACGACATCTTCACCCTCGCGTTTAGCGTTGACCACAAAAGCAGTTATTACTTGCCCGGTTTTGTCAGTGACATTGGCAGTTTTTATTCCGCTGCCGCCACGACCCTGAACTTTATATTCTTTTAAGTTGGTTCGCTTACCATAGCCGTTGGCTGTCACTATTAATAATTGTTCAGTTGGTGATGGTTTACCTTCACTTACTAAATCCATACCAGTAATCTCGTCATTACCTTTTAGCCTCATACCTCGAACGCCTGCGGCAGTACGGCCCATGGCGCGAACGCTCTTTTCTTTAAATCTTATTGATTGACCGTCGGCAGTAACGAGCATAATATCGTCATCGCCAGTGGAAGGTTTTACCCAGCGCAAACTGTCTCCGTCTTTTAACTTAATAGCAATTAGACCCGATCGTCTGACGTTATTAAAGGCAGTGATATCTACTTTTTTAATGATGCCTTTGGCAGTGAGCATGATTAAAAATTTATAACCCGCCCAGTCAGCCACTGACATAACCTCAGAAACTGTTTCGCCTGGAGCCAGTTGCAAGAAATTAACAATTGCCTGACCTTTGGAAGTGCGTGAAGCGGCCGGAACTTCATAAGCTTTGAGTTCATAAATACGACCACGAGAGGTGAAGAACATTAAATCAGCGTGAGTGGTGGTAGAAAATAGTTTATCCACCGCGTCTTCTTCTTTAGTTGTTAAACCAATTACTCCCTTACCGCCCCGTCCTTGGATTTTGAAAGTATCAGGTGGTACGCGTTTAATGTAGCCATCACGGGTAATTAAAACTACCGCGGCTTCGTTTGGTATTAAGTCTTCCTGAGTAAAGCTCCCGGCCGCGCCTGCCATTACCTCGGTTTTTCTGGGTGTAGAAAACTTTTCTTTAATCTCGGCCATTTCAGTTTTAATAATACCCAGTATCTTCTTAGGATTATCCAAAATGTCTTTTAACTCTTTAATTAACTTTCGCTTTTCTTTCAATTCTTCCTCAACGCGTAGCCTCTCTAGGTTCGCTAGTTGCTGCAATCTCATTTCCAAAATAGCTACGGCCTGTCGTTCAGATAACTTAAATCTTTTAACTAAATTAACTTTTGCTTCTTCCTTATCTTTACTCTTCTTAATAGTGGCGATGATTTTATCAATGTCTTCAAGCGCCATTACTAAACCTTCGAGTATGTGGGCGCGATCTTTAGCGCGATTTAAATCATAAGTAGTACGACGAGTGATAACTTCCTGTCGGTGTTTTATATAGCTTTCCAAGGCAGTTTTTAAAGTCAAAACTTTTGGTTGTAGACCATCCATCAAAGCCAACATATTGCAGTGGAAAGAGTCCTGCAGTTGTGTTTGTTTGTAGAGTTGGTTTAAAACTTTTTTAGGATAAGCATCTTTTTTAAGCTCAACAACTACTCTAATACCTTGTTTGTCAGATTCATCGCGTAAGTCTCTTATACCTTCTATTTTTTTATCTTTTACCAGGGTGGCGATGTGAATCATTAAGTTAGATTTATTTACTTGGTATGGAAGCTCGGTAACAACTATTTGAAAACCACTCTTACCTTCTTCAATTTCGGCTCGAGCGCGCATGACAATCGAACCCTTACCAGTGGCGTAGGCTTGTTTGATATCAGTTTTATTGAAAATAATTCCACCGGTTGGAAAGTCTGGGCCTTTTACAAATTTCATCAAGTCATCAAGATCAGCATCTTTATTTTCTATTAAAAAATTTATGGCATCGATCAATTCGCCAAGATTGTGAGGGGGTATAGATGTTGCCATACCAACCGCAATACCCATAGAACCGTTAAGAAGGAGGTTTGGTAGTTTAGATGGTAGAACTTTTGGCTCCTGATGAGTACCATCGTAGTTGGGTGAGAAATCAATCGTTTCTTTTTCAATGTCTTCGAGTAGTGTTTCGGCTATTGGTGTTAGTTTAGATTCTGTATAACGCATGGCGGCTGCCGAGTCACCATCAATAGAGCCGAAGTTTCCTTGTCCCCATACCAGTGGTGCGCGCATGGCAAAGTCTTGCGCCAGCCTGACCAATGAATCATAGACCGCCACATCGCCGTGCGGGTGATATTTACCTAGAACTTCTCCGACCACTGTAGCTGACTTTCTAAATTTAGCGCTAGATTTAAGACCAATGGACCACATGGCATACAAAATACGGCGGTGTACTGGTTTTAGTCCATCGCGCACGTCTGGCAGGGCACGAGCCACAATTACCGACATGGCATAGTCGAGGTACGACTCCTGCATTTCTTCGACGATTGGTCGGTCAACAACTTTTGACGCGGCAATTTGTTTAAGTATATTTTTCTCTATATCTTTAGCCATCTGGGTTCAGTCAATAATCTATTACGCCTTAAGAACAACCACTTTGGTTTCTTCGGTTGGCAAATCTTTTTTAGAAATTTTAAATTTATCAGTCGTCTCGGTATTCTTGGCGCCGATTTCTTTTAGGAATTTCTCAACCCCGTCTAATTTTTCCTTCAACTTTAATCCTGGTAGCTGGTAGTGAATCGGGATAACAATTCTGGGTTCGATTTGATTAATAATATTAACTGCTTTTTTGGCATCAATTGTATAAACGCCGCCAACTGGGATAACTAATATATCAACACCCTCTAACTGTTCTAGTTGTGAGGCGGTAAGTTCGCTCTGACCAAGGTCCCCCAAATGCGCCAATAACAGATTTTCGCTTTCCAGGAGGTACATAGTAACTGAACCGCGCTCAGCGCCGTTCTTGTCATCATGGAAACCAGGTACTCCGTATATAAAGGTTTGTTTTACTTCATATTCACCCGGACCATTGATTAAAAAATAATCACCACTGACACCTTCTTTATAATTATGGTCATCGTGGTTATGGGTAATAGCTAAAATATCAGCCGTTACTTTAGGCATTTTTAAACCAATTTTTGGATCATAAGGGTCAAAAACTACTGTTACGTCTCCGTTAGACCCAGGCTTAGTTTGTATTTTCAGGCACGCTTGGCCGAACCATTCTATTTGCATATTACTCGGTAATTTTAGCAGAATTATTCGGTTTTGGAAAGGGTGTTAAAAGGGTATTTTGAGCCCCAGGGCTTGCCAAAAAAGCTTATTTGCGCTAGTATTGCTGTATTAAAATCTTAATAATTTAATTGGTTCTTCAAGGATTATTAACCCCTTGGAGGCTCAAAGGCCTTATAAAAAGGCGTTTGGGTTAAGATGTTTTTTTGTTATAAATATGTCACATAAAATTACAGAGAAGATTTCCGAGATGGAGAAACTTTTAGACTCCGTTCCGGCAGCTGCTATACCTAAAGTAGGCGATATTGTTAAAGCCGAAATTATTTCAGTTGGAAAATCAGAGATTAAATTAGATGTTCCAGGTTACACTACGGGTGTGGTTCGCGGTCGTGAGTTGTTTGACGAGTCGGGAGAGTATTCCTCGTTAAAGTTAGGCGATACTGTTGAGGCCACAGTTCTAGAACTAGAAAATGAAAATGGTGAATTGGAGCTTTCGTTTAGAAAAGCTGGTCACCAAAAAGTTTGGGATAATTTAACCGACCTTAAATCAGCAGCTGGTATTGTTAAAGTTAAAATTGTTGATGCTAACAAAGGTGGTTTGATGGTTAAGTACGGTCAGGTGCCAGGATTTTTACCGGTTTCACAATTAACTGTTGAACACTACCCTAGAGTCGATGGTGGAGATAAAGGTAGAATATTGGAAATATTGAAAAAATTTGTCGGTAGCACTTTTGATGTCAAAATCATTACCGTTGATGAAGGTGATGAAAAATTAATTGTTTCCGAAAGAGCCGCTTGGGAAGAAAAACAGAAGGAAGAACTTTCTAAGTACCAAGTTGGTGGAGTAGTAGAAGGCGTCGTTTCGGGAATTGTTGATTTTGGTTGCTTTGTAAAATTTGATGATGGTATGGAAGGGTTAGTGCATATCTCAGAACTAGCTTGGCAGAGAATTGATGACCCGAAAGACGTTATCAAGATGGGAGAAAGAGTAAAGGCCAAGATTATAAATGTTGAAGGTTCTAAGATTTCATTATCAATTCGTCG
>CAYGFD010000005.1:0-20261 GCA_964349095.1 uncultured Gammaproteobacteria bacterium | reverse complement strand
TAAAGGCCAAGATTATAAATGTTGAAGGTTCTAAGATTTCATTATCAATTCGTCGCCTGATTGATGACCCGTGGAAGTCAGTTAAGGATAAATACAAGATCGGCGAAAAAGTGAAGGGTAAAGTTTTGAAAGTAAACCCTTTTGGATTGTTTGTGGAATTAGATCCTGAAATCCATGGACTCGCGCACGTATCAGAACTTTCTGATAAGCCAGTTCAGGACACTACTCAAATTGCTAAAGAGGGTGAAATAAAAGAATTTAGAGTTATTTCCATTGACCCTCAAGAACATCGCTTAGGTCTTTCTTTAAAGAGTGAAGAGAAGAAACCTAAAGCTAAAAAGTCTGATAAAGAAGCGGTTACAGAAGGTAATCCGCCAACTGGCGGAGAAGAAAAGACAGAAGAGGTTAAGGAAGATAGCAAAGAGTAATAGTAAATAAAAAAAGCCGTTCCTGAGAGAGCGGCTTTTTGGTCGTTATAGATTGAAAAATAAATTACAAATAGCAATTGTTGCCCACATGCAGATTGCGGCATAAACGCCTGCTATCACGTCGTCCATCATGACGCCGAAAGGGGTGTGCTGCCGATCAAAGAATTTGGTCGGCGGAATTTTCTTGATGTCGAAGAGTCGGAACCACCCGAAGGCGACGAGGTATACCCACCAAGTATGGTAGGTTATGAATAGTAATGGGATGCAGGTTATCTGCATACCCAGCACCTCATCGATCACAATCTGATTTTGATCGCGAACCTTGGTTTTTCCTTTCCAGTCGGTGCGTGGGCCTAGTTCAACCTCAGCGATACGCACGGCATTCATACCCCAAGCGAGAGTATTCGCGCATATGACGAAGTACATAAATCCACCGATAGGTGTAGGTGCAACTTTTTGCACCATCAAGATACAAAGTGGAATAGCCGCCAGGCTGCCATAAGTGCCAGCCATGCCTTTTAATATAATCGGTGGTATTAATCCACTATAGAACCAGGTAGCGAAGAGTACTGCTAATTTTTTCAAAGGGCACCTCCTATTATTTTGTTGTTGATTTCGAGAATTACTTAAGCAACTTAGAGTAATATAATACTCTTGTCAATTGGGTATTAGTAAATTATAATGTTATGGCACACAATTAATTTATGCGAAACATTGTAAAGAATTTTGTAGTAATATTTCTCTCTTTCCTCATTCTAGTATTGTTGGTGTCTTTTTATTCTTCGGGAGTGTCATCACCTACTGAAGTTGGTATTAACCGCGTGGTGGAAGCGATTGATAAAGGTGAGGTTAAGAAGATAGTGGTTGAGGATAGCCAACTTACCATTACTTTAAAAACCGATGAAGTACTAGTGGCCAAAAAAGAAGCAACTGAGTCGCTCTCTGACGTTACAAATAATTATGGAATTGACGCGGCGAAATTACGAGCAGTTGAGGTAGAAGTTAAAAGCCAATCAGGTTGGGGTTTTTGGTTAGCAACCATCTTACCATTTTTAATTCCCTTTGTTCTGATTATTGGTTTCATGTACTTTATGTCGCGACAAATTCAGGGCGCCAATACGCGCGCCATGTCGTTTGGTAAATCGAGCGCGCGTGAAAGCACTTTCAGAGATAAAAAAAATAAGATTACTTTTAAAGATGTAGCTGGCGCCAAGGAAGCGAAGCAGGAATTAGAAGAGGTTGTTGAGTTCTTATCTCATCCGGGTAAATTTTTAGCGCTCGGTGCGCGTATTCCTAAAGGTGTTCTGCTGGTTGGAGGCCCAGGTACTGGTAAAACTTTATTAGCCCGTGCCGTGGCTGGTGAGGCCAATGTTCCTTTTTTTCACATTTCCGGTTCAGAATTCGTCGAGATGTTTGTAGGCGTGGGAGCCTCCCGTGTTCGTGATTTATTCCAAAGAGCTAAAAAGAGCTCTCCTTGTATAGTATTTATTGATGAAATTGATGCAGTTGGCAGGCAGCGTGGTTCCGGGTTGGGGGGTAGTCATGATGAACGTGAACAAACTCTAAACCAAATATTGGTAGAAATGGATGGCTTTGAAACTGACACCAATGTTATTGTAATTGCCGCCACCAACCGACCAGACGTACTTGATCCGGCATTGCTTAGACCAGGGCGTTTTGATAGAAGAGTAATGCTTGATTCACCAGACATCGCCGATCGTCACGCTATATTACAGGTACATGCAAAACAAAAACCATTAGAGCCAGAGGTAAATTTAAAAAACATTGCCGAACGCACCCCGGGTTTTTCGGGGGCCGATCTTTCTAATCTTTTAAACGAGGCCTCTATTTTGGCAGCGCGCCGAAATAAAAAAAGTATTGGTATGGCCGAGTGTTTAGAAAGTATCGAAAAAGTGATGCTTGGTCCTGAGCGTAAAAGTTATATATTATCTGCTAATGAAAAAAAGATTACCGCTTATCATGAGGCTGGTCATGCACTTGTGGCACACGTGTTACCCAACACTGATCCAGTGCATAAGATATCAATTATCGCTCGTGGTTCAGCCGCTGGTTTTACCATCAAACTACCGACTGAGGATAAACGCATGCATCCCAAGTCGGAATTCATAGAGGATTTATCTGTAATGTTGGCTGGACACGCTGCCGAGTCTATAATTTTTGGTGAAGTTACAACTGGTGCGCACAATGATTTACAACGCGCCACTGAACTCGCCCGACAACTCATTACCCAGTTCGGTATGAGCGAAAAATTAGGCCCTAGAACTTTTGGTCAAAAAGAAGAAATGATTTTTATTGGCCGGGAGATACACGAACGCCGTGATTACAGTGAAAAAACCGCCCAGGCCATTGACGCAGAGATTTCTAGTTTCCTTGATACTGCTTACAAGCGGGCTGAGGAGATAATCAAGAAAGAAAAGAGGCTTCTCGAGAAAATAGTGGCAGTGTTGTTAGAAAAAGAGGTCATTGAGAAAGATGATTTCGAGGCCCTTATGGCTAGCTAGATAAACGATTGCCTTAGTTGTATAATGAACGGGTAATAAATGTTAAAACAAATTCATTATGCAAGTATATAGAGATGTTCTAAAAATAGCTTGGCGGGAGTTGTGGAAACATCCTTGGCTTTTATTTTTTGGTTTTTTTGCTGCGCTATCTGGTTCAACGGGTGAATATCGCTCTGTTTTTGTATCCTATCAATATTTATTAAATGAGTTAGGGTTGGTTGAGAGTTTAAAGCTGGCTATTTATAACAATGAAATGGTCCAGTTTGGTAATCAGTTGATGGACTTTTTGAATCAACCAGTCGAAACTGTATTGCTGGCGTTTTCTCTCATTTTGGCAGTATTGGTTGGTTTTTTTATAGTAACTGTTTCGCAAGCGGCTTTAATTGAGGCGGCCGGTACAGCCAGCCAGGGCGAAGCTCCTAAATTTAAATCAGGATTAATGGCTGGTATAAAAAATTTCTGGTCAATATTGTGGCTAAACATGATTTTGAAGTTTGCCGTGTATTTGCTTTTAATCGTTGGCACTATGCCGTTCCTAATTTATTATTTATGGAGCCCAAGTTCGGACTGGAGTTTTTATTGGATTGGTATAATTGCTTTTATAATATTTATTCCTTTGGCTTTAATTTTAAATTTTGTTTTGAAATATGCGATGGCTTACATCGTGTTAAAGGGTGACACTTGGTGGCAGGGGCTAGAGCGCGGATTAAATTTGTTTTTACGTAATTGGCTCGTTAGCTTGGAAATGGCAGCCGTATTATTTGCCATATTTATGGTGCTAGGAATGGTTTTGAAATATTTTTTAACAGAATATTTTGGATTAAGATTATTAACCCTAGCAATTGATTTCCGCTTCGCTTCTTTTATGGAGTTGCTGCCTACACTGGCAGTAGTTGTATTTGTTGGCGCGACCTATGGCGCCTATCAATATTTAGCTTGGATATTTTTGTTTGAAAAGTTGGATCAGGGACAGGCAATATCAAAACTACAAAGATTAACGGGTGATGTTCCTGAGTATCTTGATAAAATACTTTCACCAAATACTAAAAATTAAGGCCTGCTTGGTAAAAAACATTCCCCAACCTCGGGAATGTTTTCTTGTCAATTAGCTTAAATACATTTAAAGTTAATGAAGGATATGGGTTCTAAAATACAAATATCATCCGCCGATGTATCAGCCAAGCTCAGTGCTAAAATAAATGAGCTGGCTATTTCTGATAAAGAGAAATTAACACGTGAGCAAGCAGAGCGTTTGGGTTTGCCTTACATTAATTTAGTAAATTTTCCTATTTCTCAAGAGGCGTTGCGCTTAATTCCGGAGCAAGAGTCCAAACTACTTAAGGCCATCCCTTTTTTGTATTCGGAAAATGAAGTGAGAATTGGAGTTGTGGACCCTCATTTTGATTGGGGGAGTTTAGTTAATAAACTTCACTCCGATCATCAGGCCCACTATTTAATGTATTTAATTTCACAAAATAGTTTTAATCATGCGTTTAAACACTACGCCGGATTATTGAAAGTTAGAGAAGCCAGAATGGGCGTAAAAATATCTCAATCTGACATTGAAAAATATCAAGGAGTGATGAAGGAGTTCGCTAAAGTAAATGAAGTGTTAAAGCGTTCTAGCATGACCGATACCGTGACCATTATTATTGCGGGTGCTCTTGATATGCGCGCTTCTGATATTCACGTTGAGGCAGAGGAGTTAGATGTAAAAATTCGTTATAGAATCGATGGGGTTTTATATACGGTTGCCGAACTGGCTAAGACAAACTGGATGTCTCTGATATCGAGATTAAAATTGCTCGCTGGATTAAAAATTAACGTCGATTCCAAACCACAAGATGGTCGTTTTACAATTGGTTTATCAGGCGACAAAGTTGATGTTCGCGTCTCGACCATACCCACTTCTTATGGCGAGTCGGTTGTTATGAGGTTACTAAGATCTTCGGCCACCGGCTTGCAGTTTGATGATTTAGGTTTGCGTGGTCGGGCTTTTGATATTTTAAATGAGCAAGTAAAAAGGCCAAACGGCATGATATTAACCTCGGGTCCTACTGGGAGTGGTAAAACCACAACCCTTTACGCGATATTAAATAAATTAAATGATTCAGAAACTAAAATCATTACTTTGGAGGACCCAGTAGAATATAAGTTACAAGGTGTAAATCAAAGCCAGGTGGATTTTAGTAAGGGTTATGATTTTGCCACCGGACTTAAGTCAATATTAAGACAAGATCCTGATATAGTAATGGTTGGAGAAATACGTGACCCCGAAACTACAGATATCGCTATTAACGCTGCTTTAACAGGACACTTAGTTATTTCTACTATCCACACCAATTCGGCAGCTGGCGCTATACCAAGATTGCTTTCTATGGGCGCAAAACCGTTTTTACTTACACCGGCGTTAGACGCGATTATTGGTCAGCGCTTAGTGAGATTACTTTGTGAGAAATGTAAGGTAGAAGCCAAGTTAGATGAGCCAACCATGAATCGAGTAAAGAAAATAATTTCTACTCTACCGGATAAATCAGGGTACAAAGCCGATACCAATAATTTAAAGTTTTTTACTGCCAAGGGTTGTGCGGCCTGTGGTAATTTAGGATACAAAGGAAGAATTGGTATTTACGAAGTGCTCACCATTACACCGGAAGTAGAGAAGGTAATGTTAAAAGAAAATATTGCCGAAAGTGAGGTGGCCGACATTGCGATTAAAGGTGGTATGGTCACAATGGTTCAGGATGGTGTACTCAAAGCGCTTGAAGGGATAACGAGTTTAGAGGAAGTGTTCAGCGTATCGGAATAATTTCGCATTTTGTACTAACTATTGACAAATAGTCATTTTTTTGATATCTTAATAGGAAATTCATTTCACACTAATCATGGGGTAGTCGTGGAAAAAAAAGAGAAATCAAAAAGAAAAAAAATCAGGCCTCTGACCGAGCGCCTGAAAAAAGTCGTCGCTGCCGAGGCTGCTAAGCAGCCGTCAAATAATGCTGACGCTGACGCTTCACCGCGTCAGAAATAAGTTCCCGAGCCCTACCTTCATTTTCCTTGATGGTTGGGCTCTTTTCTTTTTGCACTAACTCCAGGTGCTTAAGAAGCCTTTCATATATTTCAATATTAGAAGTCGAGCCATGATTTTTCATCATCTCCAGGCCGAATAATAATTGTTCAATTACCTCATCTAGAATTTCTATTTGTACAGAATCGTTCTTGGCTAGTTGCGCGTTAGCCGTCAGTGTTTCCATTAATTCTTTGGCAGTTTCCGGGGAGGTGGCGATTACCACTCGTGGAACCGTGATTTGTTTTCTATCGCCGGTTTGATCGTCTATATAATATTTTACAGTGGAAAGATTTCCATCAATTAATGTACGGGCGGTACGGTGCAGTTTTTTATCAATCACCGAGTCATCCCCACTGGTTGTTGTATCGATACCAAGCAATAGCGGTGATTCGCCGTCGGGTGTAAAAGTAACGGTCATATCTATGCCATTTACGATGTCATCATATTCAAGCGTTGGCGTTATGCTAGCGTTATCTCCTAACCAGCCGTGTTCATGAATACCTTCCATCATTATATATTCAAGCCCGACAGCAAAGTCGGCCCTTTCTTTCACATAATCGTTACCCTTTTTTATCTGTTCTACTAGAAGACGATCTTTAGTAATCTCATTTAGTGGAAAGGTCCCGACTTCATCTTTTTTACGCAAAAAATCTCCATAACGGGGTCGGACTTTATTCCAGGTCTTTGCAATTTTATTATCAAATATCTCGCTCTCTACGTAGTGCTGTCGGTCGGCTGGATTTCCTTCCCGATCAATTTTACTCAGGTAATAATTTTCTGGTGACCTGCCCATATAGTAAATATATTTAAAAATTTAGATAGATGGTGTTGTCTCCAACGGCGAGTTTTGTCCAGGTCTCGTCTGGGTTTTCTACAATATTTATCTTAGTTCTGAGGCCGGTAATTATGGCCATCGCCTCTGCTTTAGGGCCTGAGAAATTAACCAACTTTATTCCGCAATCTAGTATTTGCTCTTTGGTTAATTTATTTTCCGTTCTAAAGTTTCTAATAGCCGTAACTATGTCTTGAATTATCTTTATGTCGGCTTCAGCTGTGGTGTCGGGTTTTTCTGTGGTCGTCGGCCAGGATTCAATCATCAACATAGCGCTAGTGCCAAACATTTCGCGCCAAATAACTTCGGTAACATACGGTGTAAAGGGGTGCCACAATTTAACCACCGTTGTTAGTAAGTGCGATAGTAGCGCGTCTTTGTCTTTTTCAATTTTGGCAATTTCCAAGTACCAGTCTGCCAATTCATGCCAGGTAAAATCATAGAGTTTCTCAGCTGCAGGTGAAAATTCAAATCTATCTATATGGTTGGTAATTTCGTTAGTAACGGTATTAAGGCGTGATAGTATCCATCGATCAGCCAAGGTTTTAGGAACGGCCGTAGCTTTAGATTCAACTTCATTAACTGTTAATAAAGCATATCGGCAAATATTCCAAAGTTTATTAACAAAGTTTCTGTAGCCAGAGATTTTTTCTTCGTATAATCTAAAATCATTACCGGGGGTCGTGCCAACAATCATAGAAAGTCTCAGGGCATCGGTACCATACTTTTCAATCATATTCAGCGGGTCGATACCATTACCTAGAGATTTGGACATTTTTCTTCCTTGTTTATCTCTAACCAAACCGTGTAGGTAAACAGTTTTAAATGGTACTTGTTTTAATAAGTAACCAGTCATCAATATCATACGGGCGACCCAAAAGAAAAGTATGTCATAACCGGTTTCCATTACCGTGGTCGGATGATAGTTTTTTAAATCGGCAGTTTGTTTCGGCCAGCCGAGTGTGGAGAAGGTCCAAAGCGATGACGAAAACCAAGTGTCCAAGGTATCCTGGTCCTGCACTAAAGCTAGGCCTGAACATTTATGGCATTCATTAATAAAGCTATAGCTTAAAGTTTCAGTAAATTTCGGTCTGTAATCAGTTAGCTCTTGATTGGTAGAGTTTTCAAACAAACCTTTCAAAGCACGCATCACCGAGTTGTGGGTGATGACAAGTATTTTTTTACCACGATTTTTTTGTTGAACGTTTTTTACCCAGTGTGTTAAACGTTTATTTAACATAGTATAGTCTTCGGCACCAGGAACGTCATATGAAATTTTATCTTTATAATAATCTGGGTGTACCTTTTTTATTTCTTTGACTGAAGTTTTTTCAAATTCCCCGTAATCACGTTCGATTAGTAAATCATCAACTTCCGCCCCCACGTTTAATTCTTTGCTTAAAATAGCAGCCGTTTGTCGAGCTCGCATTAAGGGTGAAGAAATTATTAACTCAATACCAGCCGATTTTAGATCTTTCGCCCAAGTGACCACTTTATCCACTTCATCTTCATTAATAGGCACTTCAGTGTGTCCTTGAATTATCCCATCATTATTCCAATCAGTCGGGGCGTGGCGCGAGAAAATAAATTCCGTCGGTTTATCTTCCGTCACTAGCCAGTGATTACAAGATAGGCAGCGCCAAGCGGGTATGCGATGACCAAACCAGATTTGTCTCGATATGCACCAGTCATGCAAATTATCCATCCAGTAGTCATAGGTTTTATTAAACTTATCTGGAATTATTTTTATTTGACCACTACTAACAGCTTTTTGAGCCATTTTTTTAAGAGTAGTACTTTGAAGCCAACCAGTTTTATATGGTTTGTTTACCGCTACAAACCATTGTTCTGATGGTAGGGGCTCTACGGGCGTACCACAACGGTAACAAACGGATAAATTATGAACGTAGTTTTCATCAATATGATCAATCAAACCTTTCTTTTCCAACTCCTCAACAATCGCTTGGCGGGCGGTTTTGACATTTAGTCCAGCAAATTTACCAGCGTTCGGAGTCATCTTTCCATCGGGGCCAATAATTTCTAGTATTTCAAAACCATACTTTTGTGCTAAATCAAAATCCACAAAACTATGCGCGGGTGTTATAGTCATGGCGCCCGTGCCGGTATTTATTTCCGCTACTTTATCAGCGACAACTTTAGCTTTAACTTCACCATCAATCCAAGGGACGGTAAATTCCGTGCCGATATATTTTTTATAGCGCTCGTCATCAGGATGAACAATTATTATTTTATCTTGAACTTTAGTTTCGGGTCGGGCTGTGCCGATAACTATGGGGCCGTATTTTAAATAGTAAAATTTCGTTTTAGATTCTTTATAATCAACTTCGTCATCAGCCAGTGTAGTACCACAACGATAACACCAATTCACGATTCTTTTACCACGGTAAATTAAACCGTCTTGATACATAGTGACAAAGGCCTTGGTGACTGCTTCGCTCAAACCCTCATCAAGCGTGTATCTTTCGCGAGACCAATCGCAAGACGAGCCCACGGCGCGTAACTGTGAACGAATAGTACCTTTTGAATTTTCGGCGAAGGCAGAAACTTTTTTTAAAAATTCTTCACGCGGTAAATCAAAGCGGGTTTTTTTCTCACTTTCCCACATTTGTTTTTCCACGACGTTTTGTGTAGCAATGGCCGCATGGTCAGTTCCTGGTAGCCAAAGGGTTTTATCACCCTTCATTCTGTGATAGCGAGTGATGATGTCCTGAATCGCCATCATGACAGTGTGGCCTAGGTGCAGTATGCCAGTGGCGTTTGGCGGTGGGAGAGACATGGAAAACGGCTGGCCTTTGCCAGGTAAATTATCAGGGTTAAAATACCCCGAATCTTCCCAGGATTTATATATTGCGTCTTCAAATTGTTTAGCTTCAAAAGCCTTCGGTAGTTCTTTCATAATACTTAGTATAAAGCCTGCGGCTAGTAAAAGAAAATTAGGCTATATATTTAATATCAATTATTCTATCAAATTGTTTGCGTCCATACTTAAATTGGATCACCAAAGTGTTTTTTGGTAAATGCTTTAGTTTTTCGGACCACTCAATCGCAATTAATGCTCCCGGGTCATCTAACCAGTCCATTATGCCAGTATGTTTTAATTCTGACGCTGAAATTCTGTAACAGTCAGCATGGATTAATTTTTTAACACCCGGCTTTTTAGTGTTGTAAATTTTAAATAGCACGAACGTTGGACTAGTAATTTTTTCTTTAATTCCGAGTCCTCGAGCCAAACCTTTGATAAAAGTGGTTTTACCAGATCCCAAGTTACCCTTAAGCGCCAGTAGCCCGCCTCGATGTAAAAGCTTACCAATAGTTTGTCCTAGTTTTATCGTGGCGTCTTGATTATTGGATTTGATTCGAATTATAGGCATATTACCACAGCTCCCAATTAGCATTAGCGTTTATTTTTTTCCAGGAATTACGGTAAGGATTGAGGCCGTGTTTATTTATTTGAATAGCCCCCGCGAGCGCAATCATAGCAGCGTTGTCGCCAGTGAATTCTAAAGGCGACATCAACACTTTTGTGTTAGGTAATTTACTATTTACACTATTTGTCAATTCTTGGCGCAAGGATTTATTAGCCGAAACTCCGCCGGAGAGTAAAATAGTTTTGGCATTATACTTATCAGCCGCGGCCAGTGTTTTGTGTACCAAAACTCTAACTGCTGCTAATTGAAAAGAAGCGCAGATATCAGCCTTGGTTTTATTATCAATTTTTTTAATTTTATTTAAAGTGTAGAGTACGGCTGTTTTTAATCCAGCAAAGCTGAAATCAAAATTCTTACTATTTAACATTGGACTAGGGAAAGAAAACTTTTTTGAATTGCCTATCGCAGCCAGCCGAGAAACTTGTGGTCCACCGGGGTAGGGAAGTTTTAGCATTTTAGCAACTTTATCAAAAGCCTCTCCGGCGGCATCGTCTAGGGTTCTGCCCAAAAGTTTTTGTTCGCCAAGTTTGTTAATCAAATATATTTCTGTGTGCCCGCCTGAAACAACCAGTGCCACGCAGGGAAAGTTTTTAGGTTTTACCTCTGACCAGTTATTTAAAAAGGGACTTACTAAATGACCGGCTATATGATTTACGCCAACCAAGGCTTTGTTATTTACCATTGCCAAAGTTTTGGCGGTTTCTACCCCAACCTGTAAGGCGGTTATTAAACCCGGTCCCCGAGTAACCGCGAGCGCTTCGATTTTTTTAAATGTTAGGCCGGCGTCATCTAGAGATTTTTGCACTAAGGGCATTATCACTTCCACATGTCGGCGCGCTGCTAACTCTGGCACAACACCACCCCATTTTTTATGTAATTTAACCTGTGAGGAAACGTTATTAGATAATAGCCGAGCCTGCGTTTTATCAAACTGTAAAACAGCCACCGCTGTCTCGTCACAAGATGTTTCGATACCTAATATAAACATACGTTCATATCATAAATTAATATATGGGTTTAGCCAATGTAAAGCGGGCTCTAGCTATTGACAAAATGCCGTATTTGTGCTAGCATGTAATGTTTATTGTTAACTTATAGTATTATTTATGAAATTACTAAAACATATCATTTTAGCTGTAGTTATTGGGTCATTTTTAATGCCCAATTTTGTCGCGGCCGAAGCGGTTTATATTAGAGACATCAACGTTGAATTATTAAACGATGGCCAAGCAAAAATTACTTGGTCCACCAATCTGCCTACTAGTGGTATGGTTTTATATAGCGAGGATGATAGTTATCGTTATGCGGTTGGTACTTCGCTAACTAGTGTTTATAGTGAAGTAATAATTGCAAACCTTAAAGTGAAGACTAATTACAATTTTAAAATTGTTGCCAATTATGGCGGTCAGTCAACAACTTCATTTGCTCAAAAATTTAAAACCGGTACTTGGAAGATTACCAAGCCATTAAATATTAGCGATGTGCGTTCTATATATATTGGTGGTTCTAATTTAGCAGTACGTTGGTATAGTGACCGTGAGTCCAATAGCGCGATTGAGGCGGTACTTGCTTCAGACTACATGGCGCAGGGATTTAGTAAGAGTGTTAAAAAAGCTTCTAACGGCGCTCAAGTAACAAATCATCAATTAACAATCAAAGGTTTGAAACCAAGCGCTAGTTATTATTACCGCGTGCGTTCAAAGGATCGTGATGGTAACGAAGCAATATCTGGTGAATTTTATATCGCCACTCAGGCAACCGACGCTAATGATAAATCAGATTTAAAAATTACCAAGATTGCTCCAGCCTCTTCACCTGACCCATTGATTGGTAATAACGCCGTCACGTTTATTTGGCAAACAAATAGACCAGCAGTAGGTTATGTTCAGATCAAGGACGAATCCAGAGGTGGGTTAAACACTAAAGTTCAGGAGCAAGGTTTTGCTAGTTATGATCATCGCTTAACAGTAACTGGTTTAAACCCACGTTCTACCTATTCTTATAAAATTTACGCCGCCGATGTAGTTGGTAAAAAATTAACAACCGACCAGAGGTTGGTTAGGACAAATGCCGAGCCAGTGGTGGCTGGGGCATCGACCAGCATTTATTCTGAGTCTACTCTCGGTTTAGTTCCGCCAGCGGTTAAGCCGGGTTATAAGTATTATACTGAAGTTCCTCGTGATATAGCTTTGGAGCAGGAAGTGGCCGCTAAGTTGCGTACATATTTACAGGGTCGTTTTGGTCGAGTCCCGACTATTTCACCAACAAACTGGTTTACTATCGTGCGCGCTTTTACCTATGGTGGTTATACTGTTGATTCAGTTGGTCAGGCAGTAAAGTGGGGCGGTAAAACAGTCCATCCAGCTATTTTCTGGAGTGTGTGGCAAAAGAGTCCCGATTATCAGAACTATATAAATAGATAAGTAAAAAACCTCCCCCGGACGGGGGAGGTTTTTAGTTTAGTCTGCTGATTTTCTTTCACCCAAGGTCACTGGTATTGTAAGCTCCTGCCCGGCACGCAGAATTTTGAATTTTACCGTGTCGTTAGGTTGGTATGCCGTTAAGGCCGTCATCAATGTAAAGTTCACGTCCAGTTTTTTCCCATTTACTTCCAAAATTATATCCTCTGATTTTAGGCCGGCTTTTTCAGCTGGTGCGCCCGGTACAATACCAGGCTCGCCACGATTATTTTTTGTCATGATAAAGGCACCGCGATAGTAGGGTAATTTATTGGCTTGGGCAAAAGATTTAGTGAGCATTTGGTATCTAACGCCTAAGAAAGTTCTAACAATCGCACCCTTTGCTTTAAATATATTTATAGCTTGCACGGCTCGATTGATTGGTATAGAGAAACCAAGCGCTTGGCCGGTTTCGTAAATGGCCGTGTTAATACCGATTACCTCACCCTTTAAGTTAACTAGTGGCCCGCCGGAGTTGCCGTGGTTTATAGAGGCGTCGGTTTGAATCATGCCTTCCAAGTTTTCCTCCAAGCCACTACGATCAGAGGCAGTGATACTGCGACCAATTCCGGAAATAATTCCCCGACTGGCGCTAAATGGAAACTCTGCCAACACATTGCCAATGGCGATTACTGATTGGCCAACGCGAATTTTATCTGAATCACCGAACTTAACATGATTAAAATTTGAACCCTCTATTTTCATAATTGCGATATCAAATAGTGGGTCAGTGCCAAGTACTGAACCAGTATATTCTTTACCATCAGAAGTGGTTACCACAAAAGAAGCATTGTCATAGCTGACCACATGCTTATTTGTTAGAATAAGGCCGTCAGCAGAAACTATAAAACCAGTGCCACCGCCAAGCTCTTGAATTATTGGCTGTCCGTTAACAGTCATTTGGCTACCATTAATCGTGATACTAACAATGGATGGTAAAATATTTTCGTAAGCTCGGACTACCGCCTCTTCTTCGGTTACAACTATATTAGCTGGATCCACTGCTTGGGTGTTATAAATGAAGAATCCCGTAAAGCTAAGGGCTAAAATAGCGATAAAAAAATAGGTTATTGACCTAAGGCCAAATATTTTTTTCATAGTATTAAACAATTAATGGTAATTTTTCTAATTCAATTTTTTCTCCAGTAATTATACTTTCAATGCGGTAAGTGCCGTGAGTCGGTGCTTCTAGAAAACCATTCCAAGCCACTTTAGCTAACCCCCCAGAGTTTAACCAATCATACAGCCATTCATTAGCGTATCTTGGGTCGTTTTGACTAATACCGCCACCAACTGTTTTAAGCCATAACCTGTTAAAATGCTCCTGAGAGCCTATAGGGGGCGCCATAACAATCGGTAGCCCTAGACCCGTATAAAACGACATCTCCGAAGGTTTTGTCCAGAGTATGTCGGTGGTGTGTAAGGTTTGGCTGAGTTTTTTAAAGTAAGAGTGGTTATCTTTCTCCCAAATAATATTAACGTTTTTGCCGATGTTTTTTTTCAGGCCAGATTCTATTAATCCCGAGGTGTAAAAATCAACTAACTCACTTCTAGTGCCGGCAATTAAATTCAAAACCAATTTGTTTTGAATTAATTCTTTCTTAAAACTCTCGGCGATGACTAGACCGATACTTTTTTGAGCACCGGCACCACCGACCGCAAACGTTATAGTCAGGGGATGCTTGTGATCAAAATTTTTCCAACCCTTTCCCAAGTAGTCAGCAATAGTTTTTTTATACTTATCAATAAAAATATTTTTAGGGTCGAGGTTTCTGATACGTCGTGATAAGTCTTCCTTGATCGTGGTGTAACGAGCCCCGCCAATAAGTTCTTTTGGTAAAGGAAAGCCGGTAAGGTAGATATTTTCCCGTTTAATACCATAAAGCATTAATCTTTCTACTACACGGCCATTAGGGGCAAAATATTTAATTCGGCTAGCTTTCGGGTCCCATGGCGCCCAAGCCCTGGAACAATCAGCGTCGCAAATGACGCAATATATTTCTCCTGGATAATCATACTCTTCCGCTGCTAGTGCGACCTGAAAGAAGGTGGTGACTAATGGAAGTTTTTTGTTTTTTTCTATCAACATATTAATCAAGTGTTTACCAACACCTTTTTTAATGATGGCGTAAACTTGTCGCAGTTGAATAGTGGGTTGTGATAGATCGCGTCGTGGGTAAAAACTAGGTATTGACTGTAATTTATCCATTACATCAAAAACCATTTCCCCAACAACCGGCACAGATTTAAAACGAGAAATTGCTTCGTAAAGTCTTCTGGTCTGTCGCCATAACGACTTATCACTTTCGGGCATGCCTTTATAGTTGTTAGCGACAATTATTCCTCCATACGCTAAATCACGCAAAGCGTAAGCCGCCCGTTCATGGCCATAGCCCATCGACGCCGAAATTACCCAAGCTTTTTTATTTTTTATCATAACTAAATTATACAACGATTATTACTTTTTTAACCATTCTCGCAGTCTAACCTCACCCAGAGGCTCATCGTCCCTGCTAATTTTAAAACTCTCTCCCATTTCTTTTTTCCAGCCCTTATTATAGACAACGTTTAAGATAAAAATAATAAGCATTGCGATTAGCGCCCCTAGTCCCGCCATTCCCATATCTTTTTGCGCATCCCAAATGTCACCTTGGGCACCTAGAAAGGCAATGCCAGCGGCTGCATCGACATTGCGAGCGGTAAACCATTCTACAAGTTCATAAACTGCGGAAAATGACAGCGTTAAATCTAGCGGCAGATAGAAACCCCAGAACCCTTTAGCTTTTGTTATTCTAATAAATGCCTCACGCATCGGGTAGGCAAGTAAAAATCCAAAAGAAAAGTGTACTAGTCTGTCATACATATTGCGTTCGGCGCCCAGCCAGTTTTGCAAGGTATCGCCAAAAGGAACTTCCGCATAGGTATAATGAGATCCAATTACATGGAGGATCATGAAAATCGTTATCAAAGTATAGGAGACGTTGGATAATTTAAAATAGCGACCAGCAATAATAATCAGTGGTACAAATATAAATACTAAATAATTTTCCAATAACCAATCATGGGGGTAAATGGGGTTAATAGCAGCCCAAATCCAAAACGCTAAAAATATTAGAAATAAGGAAAATTTATATTTTGACATACGCAGTGATAATAATAATGACTTTAGTTTATCATTTTTATTAGTAAATAAAAAAGCGGGCCTTCGCGGCCCGCTTTTAAATCTTAATGACTTTAATTATTTTTACCCTGCTTAACTTTAACGTCAATCCCGTTTAGTGTTGGCAAAGTGATTATTTTTTTGAATTCTTTTAACTTACATCCAGAGGCATGGTAGATAGTATCTGAACCCGTAACTTGATACCACTTCCCCCTAATTAATCCGTTATCACAGATACGGCCATGACCTTTTTTGTCACTATTATCATGATCATCGTCACCATCATCGTCTTCTGATTTTGGGGTAGTAAACTTACCACCAATTACTTGTGCGCCAGTAGCGTTGTTTTGGGCCACATCTTTTATGACTGCACCATTAATCGTGATGGTGTCGCCGATCTCAATAGTTGGTAGTGAGGTTGAGTCACTAATAGTAATAGTGAGAATAGTTCCATCGGTATTCCATAGGGCACTGCCAATATGACCAGCACCATCTAACCACGAGTGGCTGTTGTTTAAGGCTAAGACCGAATTAATATTTGCTTCAGAGATACTAGGTTTGTTGGTAGCCTCGCCAAATGTCAGCGCAATACTATCGCCAGCCTTTTTCCCTGTACTATTACTTGTGTCTTTAGCCACGGCTGATAAAAGCACTGGGCCAGAAGTGTCGGCATTATTGAATGAACCAGTTACAGTTCTGCTACCAGTACTTAAGTTACCAATAGCGTCATGAACTATAGATCCAGCCACTGTTACAGTGTCGCCGACTTGTATAGTAGGCAGGGATGTCCCAGCGCTAAAGGTTATAGTGAGTAGGTTGCCATCGGTGTTCCAAACCGCTCCGTTTATATTACCAGCGCCATCAAGTAAGCTGTGGCCATTGTTTACAGTAAATGTTGAGGCAAGAGTGGTGGCAGTAAAACTTGGCTTAGTAGTGTTTTGTGAAAAAGTTAATTCTAGAGAGTCACCGGCTTGTATGCCATTATTTCCCCCGGTATTTTTTGCTACGGCAGTGAGTAATTCTGGTCCAACCGTGTCAGCGGTTATTGTATCAGTGGTTACTGCTGTTGTGGTTACTGTACCGTTCGATGCCACAATTCCGCTGGTTGGGATAGTTACAGTTATGCTGTCTGGGGTAGCAGAGGCGCTAGACCAGCTGGCACCAGTGGATAGGGCAACAAAGAAAGTTCCGTTTAAGGAATTGTTACTAGTTAAAGTAATAGTTGTTGGCACTCCGACATTAACAGTGGTTTGATTCCCCGCCAAAGCATCGGTACCAGAATTGAAGGTGCTATCGCCGGTATCTTTATAGACTGTTAGGGCACCGAAATCGCTGCCGGTCGATGTGCTTGTACCAGTATTATTAATTTGTACTGTTACCGAGCTTAAAGTTTCACCAGCTGTCTGACTCAGGCTGAATGAAAATAAACCTACAGGGGCACTGGAGGCCATAACTAGTTTCGGTGTGGTTATTAAAGAGGTGGGTTGGGTGGTGACGTTTACGTCAGCCAAGGCAGACAACCCGCCGCCTAATATCAAGGCTAAAGCCGCGATATAGGATATTTTTTTGATAGTCATAAAATATAGGGTTAATTATTAACTATATCTACTATAACGATGGTGGGGGTAAATTTTTTACTACTTTTGTATAGATATACTTGACAAATCACTCGTTTTGCGCTATTATTCTGGGTTATTGTTCTTTGTAATTTTTCGCCAAATTCATCAATTCACTACAATAATAATAGGTGTGTCATGCCACGCGTTGCAGAGTTGGTTGGCCAAGAGGCAAAAGCGCATCGATTGTTTTTTACGATCGGTACGTTTGATAAGGTACAAATTCGCATCCCCAAGCTGGGACGCGAACGAATGTGCGTTGCGTCAGTCATTAACATTGACGCGCACAGCGCATCTGATCCGGAGCACTTTTTCGATGGAGTGCCACTGCCGAGCGGTATCTTTGTCAACCGCCACTACTATCTTCCCCTGCACGAGTTGGGGGCAGGTAACGTGCGGGTAGTGCGAGCAGTGGTCGTGCTGGAGAAGATGGATAGTGGACGCAATTACGTTCGCATCAATTTTTACAGCTACACCGACGGCAAACGTCGGCGTGCCAAGTACGAGATCCAGTACAAGGCGACCGATGAGGTCGGTAACCACGTCATCAACGTGCCTGACGCCTCCGAGAGCGTCATCTTCAGGCGTATCGCTTGAAGCGCAAGCTTGAATTGATGAAAGGCCGAGTCTCCCCGTGGGGCTCGGCTTTTTTTATTTATTATCATTGACAAAACGCAATTTTCTGTTACGATACGTTAACTTGTTCTTTACAAAAAAAGGAAAAATAATGGCCCAGATAAAGAATCGCGATGGACAGTTGTCCTTGTTTGATAATCGCACTGGTTTGGTGTGCGTGACCGATGCTTTATTTTCAGCCATTGTTAAATTACTTAATCGTCGGCTGAAAAAATACATAAGCAAGATAAATAATAAATCGTTGGTGATGATTCACAACCATGTCAGTGCTAAGTGCCCAGGTTTACTAGTCGTTACTAGAAAGAATCCGGGTTTAAATATCTTTATTAATGATATAGCTATTGATACAGTATTGGCTTGGGCCAATGTCTCAGTGGTTTTACCCATTCAAGGCAAGCCTAGTGAGTTAGATGAGTTTCATTTGGCATTGAAAGTAGCTGGTTACTTGCCAGATGAAGTTCTAATTGAAAATGGAAACTTAAATATTTCTCAAGTACTCGCTGGTGACTTATTACCGCAAAAGATTTGTAATGGTGGCAGGAGTTTTTTTGCATTAACCAAAGAAGCTGGTAATTTTACGCAAACTGTTTATTAGGAGGAGTATAGATGAGGAAGGTTGTCATTCCATATTGTGAATTTGATGATGCACCGATACGTTCCGATTCCATTTATTTGTTTGTGGATTTAAGTGATGATGAAAAGATTTTCATTGTCACAGAAAGCAAGAAATTTTTGTCTGATAAGAGTGAGGCGGCCATGCCAGCTTGCTTTTGCTGCCTGCGACACGCCGTCAGAGCTCGGGGGGAGTATCCGCTGGCCAAGTTTATCATTAAAGTGGAAAGGGCCAGGAAGGATTTTGAGGTGACCAATTGTTGGTCAAACGTCGGGGATGTTTTGGATCCAAAATTTTGGAAAAGAGTTCAGTTGGCAGAAGTAAATCTGTAAATTCATTCAGTAATTTAGTTGTTCATTTAAACCAAAGAACTATTCATTTAATAAGGAGGAAGTATGAATAGATCATCTGAGCCATCAGTTCGTCCGTTGGGCGAAACCTGCACCGCTTGTGGCGGTGAAGGAAAGGTTCCGACCCGGTCGGGTTTTGAGCCCTGTGGGCCATGTCATGGTTCTGGCCAGGTGGCACCGAGCGCAAGTTCGTTCAATCGTGGCGACGTCAGCGCCCGGGACGGGGAATACCCCGGAGACGAAGACGATGACGATTAACTAATCGTCATCATGAGTGTAATCAAGAGTTGTGGTCAACAAGACACAACTCTTTTTTTTGGTCGAGTGGCGTCGAATTAAGACCCCTTAGGAGCTTAGAGCCTTATTCGACGCCCTCTAAATATATGAAACGCGAAGGTATTAAAAAAATTACATCCCCAAGTAAGAGGGAGTTTTTGCTATAATGAATAATATGAAGATTAGTTATTTTAGAAAGTTTATTACTGAATTTCTATTTTGGATGCACGCTGTTATTATGGCCGTATTAGTATTATTATTTTTTATACCGCAATCGTTGTGGTCGGGGAAAATTTTTTTTCATCTTTGTTATATATCAGCTGTGGTAGCATCAGAAATAATAATGGGTTTAATACTCTCCCCGGTTATGGGTAAATTTAGAATAGTATGCCCACTGACAACTGTAATGCAGCAAATGAGGGGTGTGAGTTATAAGAGCCCTGATAACTATAATCATTCATTTGTACGGGAGTTTGCTAGGCGCTTTAATATAAAAATTCCTTACGGTTTTGTAGGAGCGCTGATTTTTTTAAGTTTAGCCATCGTGCTTTGGCAGAACCTAATTCATTTTAGTAAATAAAAAATCGCACTGCTTAAAAGTGATGAATGGGTAGTAATTAGAGAGCAGAGTCCAGCTTCCCAGTAATCGGGTAGCCTATTTGGTAGTTAATAAAAAATGCTTCAGACAAGTCATCTACCATCGCGTTCCATTTGCTCCCATACATACTAGTGGCAATTTCTGGTGTTGTTACGTGCCTTAAAGTTCCGCCAGCATCAACCGCATACACTTTTGGGTCAGTTGGAATTTTTACTAAGCGTACGCCGGGCCGGTAGGTGACGTTACCACCTA
>CAYGFD010000004.1:29051-32235 GCA_964349095.1 uncultured Gammaproteobacteria bacterium | reverse complement strand
CATCATTTGCCTCATCAGTTCAGGGTAGTGGTGGTCAGACAACAGTTTCTAGTCCAGCGCCTGAGCCGCAACCGCAAGTGGCTGGAGATACGACCATAATTGAACCTACTCCAGAAACAACCACAACTCCAACGGACACAACTTCTGTGCCCGCAACAGATACAACAACCTTGCCTACTGACACACCAACGCCAACAGCTGACGCTGGTGTTACAACTACCGACACGACCACGGTAACTCCCTAGTGGACTGAAAAATTTGAAATTTAATACGGGTATTGTAAACTTATATGAGTTAAGATTTTAATTTATACTTATGAACAAAAAAAGTCTTCTAAAGCAAACAGTTAAGCACATTGATTTTACAAAGATTGATGCGCGCAAAATAATTTCTGATTATCGACAGATGTCGTTTACTTCTCGCGACTTAGCCAGAGCCGCCGAGATTTTTGAAATGATGCATAAGAATAAAAACTGTGCCGTAATTTTAACACTGGCAGGCTCTACTTCCGCTGGTGGGTTAATGCAGTTGTATTCTGATTTGATTAAATACAATATGGTGGACGCTATTGTTTCCACAGGCGCCAGTATTGTGGATATGGATTTTTTCGAGGCCTTAGGGTTTAAACACTATCATGGCACTCCCGATATTGACGATAATAAATTGCGAGATCTTTATATTGATCGCATTTACGATACTTTTATTGATGAAGAACAGCTACAGGTGTGCGACAGTACTATAAAGAAAATTGCTGATAGTTTAGAACCACGACCTTATTCTTCGCGTGAGTTTATAGCAGCGATGGGTAAGTATTTAACCAAGCATGCCAAGAAAAAAGGTTCTTTAGTTGAAACAGCTTATCGCCACAACGTGCCAATTTTTTGTCCGGCTTTTTCTGACTCGAGCGCTGGTTTTGGTTTAGTGCTGCATCAAGTAAAAAATCCTAAAAAACATTTGTCTATTGATTCTGTAAAAGACTTTTTAGAGTTAACTCAAGTAAAAATTAAAGCCAACACAACCGGACTATTAATGATTGGCGGTGGAGTGCCAAAAAACTTTGCTCAAGACACAGTAGTTTGCGCCGAGGTTTTAGGTAAAAATGTACCGATGCACAAATATGCTATCCAAATAACTGTCGCCGATGTTCGTGATGGTGCCTGCTCAAGTTCGACTCTAAAGGAGGCCTCGTCTTGGGGTAAAGTGGACACTTCTTTTGAGCAAATGGTTTATGCTGAGGCTGGTTCAGTGCTTCCCTTAATTGCTAGCTATGTTTATCACCGCGGCGCATGGAGGGGCAGAAAACATTGGGAATTTGCCAAATTATTCAAATAATTTGAATAAATCAACCAAAGCAGTAAAGTAAATATATGAACTTAAAAGTTGGCCTACGCAAACTATTGCCCAGGTGGATATTTGGGTTTTACCATCTACTATGGGCGGTTTTGGCAAATATTATTTATAGATGGCCATCGCGCCATTTAATTATCATCGGAGTAACTGGAACAAAGGGTAAATCAACTGTTTCAGCCATGATTACTCACGCCTTAAATACTTTAGGACAGTCTTGCGGGTTACTATCTACTGCCACCATTAAGATTGGAGAACAGCAGTGGTTGAATGATTTAAAAATGACCATGCCCGGGCGACTTAAAATGCAAAAATATTTAAGTCAGATGGTAAGCGCTGGACACAATTATGCCGTAGTGGAGACTTCGTCGGAGGCAATAGTTCAGTGGCGTCATTTTGGTATTAATTATGATGCCGCTGTTTTTACCAATCTAACCCCTGAGCATATTGAGTCTCATGGGAGTTTTGAAAATTATAAAAATGCCAAACTAAAATTATGGCAAGTTTTATCAAAATCATCGAAAAAAAATCTATTTGGGAAACAAGTAGAGAAAGTTAGTGTGGTTAATATTGATGACAAATCGGCCGCTGACTTTTTAAAATTTAATATATCCAAAACATTAATTTATGGTGTTGATATAAAAATTCATTTACCCGGAGTTCAAGAAGTAAGCGCTCATGAAGTTCAGACGAGCGCCAATAAAATTTCTTTTACGATCGAAAATGTAAATTTCAGTTTACCGATTGGCGGGTTGTTTAATGTTTACAACGCCTTGGCGGCTACGGCACTACTGCGAGGAGAAAATTATTCTTTAGAACAAATAGCGAATGCGCTAAAAAGTTTTCAGGGCGCTCCCGGTAGACTGGAATACATTAAGGCCGGACAAGAATTTAATGTAGTAGTAGATTACGCTCATACCGCTGAGTCATTGGAAGCGGTTTATAAAACATTAGCTGGGGATAATAAAAATTTGATCGCTGTACTCGGCTCTTGCGGGGGAGGTAGGGATAAAGACAAGCGTCCAAGATTAGGGGAGCTGGCTGCTCGTTATGCCAAAAAAGTCATTATTACAAACGAAGATCCTTATGACGAGGACCCAATAACAATAATGAAAGAGGTAATGAGTGGGGCGCTGGCCCACGGAAAGGTCTTAAATGATAACCTGTTTCTTATTGCCGATCGTCGTCAAGCTATAGCAGAGGCTTTTAAAAGCGCGGCTTCGGCAGATGATGTGGTTATTATTACAGGAAAAGGCTCGGAACAATGGCTAGTAACCGCGCAAGGTAAGGTACCTTGGGATGATAGAACTGTGGCAAAAGAAGAATTAAAAAAGATAATTTAGTATAAAAATTTTTTTGTCTGTGGATAAGTCATAAAATTGTAAAAATTTAGCCTGTTGATAATTTAATATTTGGCTAATTTAAGCATAAATAAGGAAAAAAGTGACTTGTCAAGGGTATTTGCTTGACAGGGGTAAACTTAATTGTTACAATCGACTTACTATTTTGAATCTATATTTTGAGTGAATTTTGGTGTATTCGAGGTAAAAAAATAAACATTTTATTAACCTAGCCTATATTTAGGCATATTTTGTTAGTTAACTGTGAACCCCCTAAGTCTAACTAATTAATTACTAACTCTTTCCTTAATAAGTTTTCGGAAGGAGGATTTTTTTGTGTCAAATCAATTACCTACCAATTTTATTAGCACCAAAGCCGCTACCGGGCGTCTGTTTTTTAATCAGATTCGCGATGCGATTGAGTTACCTGATTTAATTGCCATTCAAAAAGATTCCTACAAGTGGTTTTTTCAAGAAGGTTTGAAAGAGTTGTTTGA
>CAYGFD010000004.1:11014-28951 GCA_964349095.1 uncultured Gammaproteobacteria bacterium | reverse complement strand
TTCAAAAAGATTCCTACAAGTGGTTTTTTCAAGAAGGTTTGAAAGAGTTGTTTGATGAAATTTCTCCGATCAAGGATATCATAGGTCGAGATTTAGAATTATATTTTTTGGATTATTATTTGGACGAGCCGAAATTTGATGAAGTAACTGCTCGCGCCAAGAACATAACTTATGAGGCCGCGCTTCGAGTTAAGACCCGTTTAGTAAACAAGCGTACTGGTGAAATAAAAGAACAGGAAGTTTATTTAGGCGACTTTCCAATAATGACCGGCCGCGGAACTTTTGTTATTAATGGTATAGAGAGAGTGGTTGTTTCCCAACTGATTCGTTCGGCTGGTGTTTTCTTTACATTTGAACAAGCGCGCGGACGAAATTATTACGGCGCAAAGATTATTCCAAATCGTGGCGCTTGGTTAGAGTTTGAAACCGATGCCAATAACGTTATTTGGGTGAAAATTGACCGAAAGAGAAAAGTTTCAGCCACCGCTTTACTGAGGGCTTTTGGTTATTCTAGTGATGAAACAATCAAAGATTTATTTAAAGATGTTGATACTCACGCCGACAATCATCATATAGAAGCATCGCTTGCTAAAGACTCCTCTCATAATGAGGGTGAGGGTTTGAAAGAGGTGTACAAGAGAATCAGGCCGGGTGATTTAGCGACCGTGGATAACGCTCGTCAGCTTATTCATAACATGTTTTTCAATTTTGCTCGTTATGACTTTGACCGTGTTGGTCGTTACAAACTAAATAAGAGATTTAATTTAAATGTTCCGATTACTAAAGAGAATAGAATTTTGCGCCCTGAGGATTTAGTAATCATTTTGAAAGAAATTATTAATTTGAATAATAACCAGACTGAGGCGGACGACATTGACCACCTAGGTAATCGTCGCGTACGCGCTGTTGGCGAGTTAGTGCAAAATAAATTCCGAGTCGGTTTAGCTCGATTGGAGAGAATTATTCGTGACCGCATGTCGACACTCGACATCAACACTCTAACTCCAAACCAGTTAATCAATGCGCGACCGATTATTGGTTCAATAAAAGAATTTTTTATGTCTTCGCAGTTGTCTCAGTTCATGGATCAAACCAATCCATTATCTGAGCTAGAGCATAAGCGTCGTTTATCTGCTATGGGTCCCGGTGGTCTTTCTCGTGAGCGCGCTGGTTTTGATGTTCGCGACGTGCACCGCACTCACTATGGAAGAATTTGTCCAATCGCCACACCTGAAGGACCAAACATTGGTTTAGTCGGCCACCTGTCTTCTTATGCTATGGTTAATAATTATGGCTTTATAGAAACTCCGTTTAGAAAAGTTATTCATGATTTGCCAAATGATGCCAAAGTAATTACCGGTGAGATTTTACGTGAACCAGTGGTTGACGAACAGGGTAAAACTGTGGCGCAGTCAGGTGAACTAATAACGCCAGAATTAGCAAAAATTATCGGCAAAGTTAAGGTTAATCAAATAGCCATTAAGCCGCGGGTAACCGACGAAATTATTTGGTTGGACGCCTTTGCTGAAGAGCGACATATCACTACCGCCGCCACTTCACCAATTGATACTAAAGGTTATTTCTTAAACGAAAGAACTGAAGTTAGAGAATGGGGCGTTCCAACCGTGGACTTTACTTGGAAGATTGATTACATGGATGTGTCCCCGAAACAAATCGTTTCTATTACAACTTCTTTGATTCCATTTTTGGAACACGACGATGCGGTCCGTGCTTTGATGGGCACGAACATGCAACGACAGGCCGTGCCTTGTATTAAACCACAATCACCAGTAGTTGGTACGGGCGTGGAAGACAAAGCCGCCAAAGATTCTGGACAGGTATTGGTTTCAGCGCACGAAGGCGAAGTGACTACTTCTCAATCAGATAAAATTGTTATCAAAAATAAAGACGGTGAGCATGTCTACAATCTAGGAAAATTTGTACGCTCCAACGCTTCTACTTGTATGAACCAAAAACCGATAGTGTCGGTTGGTGATCAAGTAACAATCGGTCAGTCGATTGCCGATGGGGCAGCGACTGAAAAAGGTGAACTCGGCCTTGGTCAAAATGTGCTGGTAGCTTACATGCCTTGGGAAGGTGGTAATTACGAAGATGCTATCTTGATTTCAGAAAAGATGGTGCACGACGATCGGTTTACTTCTATTCATATTGAAAATTACGTAATTGATATTCGTGATACTAAATTAGGACCAGAGGTAGTGACTCGCGATATTCCTAACGTCGGTGAAGAAAAATTAAAGTACTTGGATAGCGAAGGTATAGTAATGATTGGGGCTGAAGTTTCTTCCGGTGATATTTTAGTCGGTAAGATTACTCCTAAAGGTGAAACTGAACTTTCGGCTGAAGAAAAATTGTTAAGGGCGATTTTCGGTGAAAAAGCAAAGGATGTTCGTGACTCTTCACTTTACTTAGAGCATGGTGAGCACGGTAAAGTGGTTGATGTAAAAATATTTTCCCGCGAAAATGGCGATCGCCTGCCAAGTGGCGTTATTAAAACTATTCAGGTAGCAGTCGCCCAACTCAGAAAAATTCAGGTTGGTGACAAGATGGCCGGACGACACGGAAACAAGGGTGTTATTTCCAAGATTGTTCCAATTGAAGATATGCCATTTTTACCAGATGGCCGACCAGTGGATATTATTTTGAATCCATTAGGCGTCGTGTCTCGTATGAACTTGGGTCAGATATTGGAAACTCACCTTGGCTTAGCAGCCCAGGCTTTAGGTTACAAAGTTGCTAGCCCAGTGCTTGATGGTGTATCTCAAGAAGTTATTCGCGCCGAGCTCAGAAAAGCCAATTTGCCAGAAAGCGGTAAGTTAACTTTATACCATGGTCGCAACGGCGATGCCTTTGATCATCAAATAACAGTTGGTGTGGCTTATATGATGAAACTAAATCACATGGTTGAAGATAAGATTCACCAACGCTCGATTGGTCCATACTCATTAGTTACCCAACAACCATTAGGTGGTAAAGCGCAATTTGGTGGACAGAGATTTGGAGAAATGGAAGTATGGGCACTTGAAGCCTATGGTGCTGCACATATGCTGCAGGAAATATTAACTATCAAGTCAGACGACGTCCCAGGTCGCTCCAAGGCTTACGAATCAATTATTAAGGGTGAGCCAATAAAGAAGTTAAATGTCCCAGAGTCTTTCAATGTTTTGATGAGAGAGTTAAAAGGTTTAGCATTGGAAGTTGAATTATTAAAAAATGGTAAACCAACTAATAAAGGCAAAGGTCCGTCTGATGCCACTAATCAAAAAGCTTCCTAACTATGTTTCCTGACAAAGATTTAGGTGTAGTAAATGACTTTGATTCCATCCGCTTGAGGCTGGCTTCTCCAGAAGAAATAGGCGAATGGTCTTACGGTGAAGTTACTAAACCTGAAACAATTAATTATCGTACGCAAAAACCTGAAAAAGAGGGTTTGTTTGACGAACGTATTTTCGGACCAACCAAGGATTGGGAGTGTTATTGTGGAAAATATAAGAGAATTCGTCATCGCGGTATTATTTGTGATAAGTGTGGTGTTGAAGTTACTCGTTCAGTTGTCAGGCGCGAGCGTTTTGGTCACATCAAGTTAGCTGCTCCGGTTTCTCACATTTGGTTTTTACGCGGTGTACCATCAAAGATTGGTTTGGTACTAGGTTTATCAGTACAGGATTTGGAAAAAGTTATTTACTTTGCTTCTTTTATCATTACCCAAGTTGATGAAGAGAAAAAATCTCAAGTGCTTGATCAAGTAATGGATGAATATAAGTCCAAGAAAAAGGCGATTGAGGCTGAGTGGCAAAAGACACAAAGTCTGCTAGCCAAGCAAGGTAAAGACAGCGACTTAAAGAGTGCTTCTTCACTGCACATGGAACGACAGTCTAAACTGGATGAAGCGGTTGAAATCGCGAAGAAAGAATTGAAAGAGTTAAAATTATTACAAATTATTTCTGAAAGCCAGTATCAAGACTTGTCACTTAAGTATGGACAAGTATTTGAAGCTAGTATTGGCGCCGAAGCGGTAAGACAGTTATTGGAAAAAGTTGATCTAGATAAAGAAATTGGTAAGTTAAAGAAAGAGCTAGCTGATCCAGAGTCTTCCAAGAACAAAAAATTAGTAAGACGATTAAAATTATTCAATCACTTAAAGGCCGTTAAACTTCGACCAGAGTGGATGGTTTTAAATACCTTACCAGTTATACCTCCCGATTTGCGACCAATGGTTCAACTCGATGGCGGTCGGTTTGCTACTTCAGACTTAAATGATTTATATCGACGTATTATCAATCGTAATAATCGTTTAAAGAGATTAATCGAGCTTAACGCGCCAGAAGTTATTTGTCGTAATGAAAAGAGAATGTTGCAAGAGGCGGTTGACGCATTGATTGATAACAGCGCTCGTCATGGTAAGACTGTTACAGCCTCAACTGGTCAAAGAAGAATGCTTAAATCCATCGCTGATATTTTGAAAGGTAAACAAGGACGTTTCCGACAAAATTTATTAGGTAAGCGAACTGACTACTCTGGTCGTAGCGTTATCGTGGTTGGTCCTAGACTTGAAATCAATCAGTGCGGTTTACCAAAGATGATGGCTTTGGAATTGTTTAAGCCATTTATTATTTCTAAATTAATTGAAAGAGAATACGTCCACAATGTTCGTAGTGCCAATCGCATGATCGAGTCCAAGGTAGAGGTAGTGTGGGATATTTTGGAAGAAGTAGTAAAGGGTTCACATGTATTGTTAAACCGTGCCCCTACTTTACACCGTTTAGGTATTCAGGCTTTCCAACCAGTGTTGATAGAAGGTAAGGCTATTCAAATACACCCCTTAGTTTGTCCGGCTTTTAACGCTGACTTTGACGGAGACCAAATGGCTGTGCACGTTCCTATTACTGAAGAAGCAAAATGGGAAGCGCAGAATATTATGTTATCGGCAAAGAATTTGTTAAAACCAGCAACTGGCGCTCCAATTGTGTCACCGCACCAAGACATGATTTTGGGTTGTTACTACATGACCAAGATTAGTTTGACCCACGACAATCCTAAGGCGTTTGCCGATGCCGAGGAAGCTATCTTTTCCTTTCAAAACAATTTTATTAAATTAGGAGAAGAGATTTTAGTAAGAATTAATGGTGAACGGGTGAAGACCACGGTCGGTCGAGTTTTGTTTAATAAAATTTTGCCGCCAGAATTACAGTTTTACAATGACATGTTAACCAGTAAGACCTTAAAAGCTTTAATGGCGCGTTGTTTGGAGTTAGTCGGCACTGAAGGTACGGCTAAACTAGCTGATAATATTAAAGAAATATCATTTGATTATTTGACTAAGTCAGGTTTGTCATGGGGAATGAGTGATTTACCAGATTTACCAGAACGTGCCGAGTTATATACCGTTGCTGATAAGCAAGTTGCAGAAATTGAGGATCAGTATCAACAGGGATTACTCACGAGTGAAGAGCGACATATTAAAATTGTTGAAATTTGGGCACGGGTTAAGGAGCAAGTTACAAAAATTTCCAGAACATTATTGAATCCCGCTGGTCCAGTTTACGCCATGATTGAGTCTGGCGCTCGAGGTTCTTGGGCCCAGCTAACACAAATGATGGGTATGAAAGGTTTGGTGACAAACCCAGCCGGAGAAACTATTGAATTGCCTGTTAAAGGAAACTTTAAAGAAGGTGTGGATGTACTCGAATTCTTCATTTCTACACACGGAACTAGAAAAGGACTTTCTGATACTGCTCTTAGAACATCTAACGCTGGTTATTTGACTAGACGTCTGATCGATGTTTCTCAGGACATGGTTATTAAAGAAAAAGATTGTGGAGATAAAGAAGGTTTGATGTGGTTGAAAGATGAGTCTAGTGATGCTGGAGATACTTTAGGTGAACGTATCAAGGGTAGGGCGGTAATGGATAATGTATTAAATCCCAAGACGGGCGAAATTCTTATTAAGAAGGGAGAGATTGTAACCGGGGCTGAAGCTAAGTTAATCGATGAGTTACAAGTACCGGGTGTAAAGATTAGATCAAATTTAACCTGCAAGACGCAGCGTGGATTGTGCCAAAAGTGCTATGGTTGGGATTTGGGTTATAACAAATTAATTGCCATCGGTACGGCCGCTGGTATAATTGCCGCACAGTCTATTGGTGAACCAGGAACTCAGTTAACAATGAGAACTTTCCACACTGGCGGAGTAGCATCAGCAGAAGACATCACCCAAGGTTTACCTCGCGTGGAAGAAATTTTTGAAGCTAGACCAATTCGTAAAGCAGCTATACTAGCTGAGTTTGATGGTAAGGTAGACATTAAGTCCCAGGGGCGACAGAAATTTATTATTTTGCATCACGAGGGTGAAGTTGAAGAAGCCCACACCTTAGTACGTTATCCTGGTGGAAAAATATTAGTGAAGAACGGAGCCAAAGTAAAAGAAGGCGATGCAGTAATGAAAACAGCTGAGGGTGGTGATGTTAATGCCGGTATCGAAGGTATTGCCGAAGTAGATTCGAAACAGGTTGTTATTAGAGGAAAAGGTATTGCTCTTAAGGAAATACCAGCGCCTTCCGGATTTGCAGTTTGGGTAAACGATGGTGATACAGTTAAAAAAGGTCAACAACTCACCGAAGGTCCATTGGAATTAAGTCAGTTGTACGACCTTAAAGGTTTGGAAGCCGTAGAAAAATACATCTTGAAAGAAATCCAGTATATTTATTCTATTCAAGGACAAAAGTTAAACGACAAGCACGTCGAAATTATAATTAGACAGATGTTCTCCCGTGTTTATATTAATGATGCTGGTGATACGGATTTGTTACCTGGTGAAATAGTTACTCTCGCAGAATACGAAGAAGCCAAGGATGAAGTCAAAAAGGGTGGTCAAATGCCAGATGGCATGAGGATATTGTTAGGTGTTACTAAAGCTTCATTAACGACCGACAGTTTCTTATCCGCTTCTTCTTTCCAAGAAACCGCTCGCGTATTAATCGATGCCGCCGTCACTGGTAAGATTGATCATCTACGTGGCTTAAAAGAAAACGTTATTATTGGACGCTTAATTCCAGCCGGAACAGGTATGGGTGAGCTTCAAGACCGATTAGAAAAGGATATGGTTGTCATTATGAAGGCGCAAGCCGAAGCGCGTTCTCAGCGGGAAGCTGAACTACAATCTTTAGCTGATCAAGCCAAAGCCATGATGTCAGAAGTAGGTGTACAGGTAGCAGACGGAATAATTGCTGAAGCACCGATCGAAGAATAATTTATAGATTAAAACCCCACCATTACGGTGGGGTTTTTTGTTTATGAACATACATAAAATTAGTGTAAATTATGTTATAATTTAGGCATGTTAAATACAAACATTGATAGCCTGTGGTCAATGGTTAAAAAAATTCCCCAACCGATTAAGGTGCTGGCGGCCGTGATGCTTTTTTTTGAATTTGGTTTTGGTTTTATTGATCCGTGGTGGTCTATTTATATCAACGACATCACCAATAATCTAATTTTTACAAGCGTCATTATATCAACTTTTAGTTTTGCCGGGCTATTAATTGTTTTTCCTTTAGGTAAAGTGATTGATAAATTTGATCACAAAACCATTATTCAACTTTCATTATGGATGTATTTAGCTGTCAGTTCATTATATTTACTGGCTGGCTTTTGGCATTCTGTCTGGTTATTATGGTTGGCGGTATTTATAAATGGTATAGGCTCAATTATTATTTTCGAAACTGGCCAAGCTTACATTGATAGGCATTATAGTGGCGATCGCTCTTTTAATTTTTCATACTATTTATCATTGGATTCTCTAGGATTTACTTTAGGCACTTTGTCAGTACTGGCTATTGTTACTTGGTGGCCTTTGTATTATGGTTTTTTTGCGGTCTTCTTATTTACTGTCTTAGGTTTACTTATTTCTCGCCGATTGCAATCAACCAACAATATAGTGGTTAATTATTCTCACCTAATCAAGGATATTTTCAGTCCTGATTATTTGTTAAAATCTTTACACTCGCTTAAGTATTATCATAAATTTTTTTACATACAAATAATGAGCGTGTTCACGATATTTTTTATTAATTTTTGCTTTATTGTTTTTATACCATTAGTGGGAATAGAACAGAACCTGAGTTTACTTGAAATTGGCATTGTCAGTATTGTCTACCATGTGCCAATTTTTTTGTCTGTCTATTATTCTAAATTTGTTGATCGACTACTAAAAAGAGTCACTATTCTTTCTGGTTTTTGGTTAATGGCCTGCCTATTTTTGGTTTTCCATATTTGGCACAGTGAAGCAATGTTTTGGGTAGTAGGATTTTTAATGTCATTATCGTTAACCGTGTTAAATATGGTTATACGTCCGGTACTATTCCAAATGTCCCCATTAAACTTAGAAGGTGAAACAGCGGCATTGACTAAATTGGCGGAAAAATTGGGAACTATTATTTCCCCATTGTTTGTTGGTTTGGCGGCACAATGGTTTGGCTTCAATTCCCTTTACTTAATATTGGCTGGCGCAATATTTTTAATCGGCACAGTCGTGTATTTTTATTACCATCGTTATTATGAGGACACAGGAATAACGTCGACGGTGGGGATAGTAAAAAGCTGGCATCGGTCTGGCAACTAGCTATTTACCTTATTTTTTTATATAATTTCATTACCAATTATGTGGGCGAGAAAAGGTGTAAAAAAAACTGCAGTCCGTGAAGAAGACGAGCTCCAGGTTAAAGGTAATTTTAGGCCAGAGACAAAACATAATCTACTGGCGCTTTTCTTACTGGCCTTGAGCGTTATTTTAATCCTTTCGTTAGCTAATTTAGCCGGTGTTTTTGGTGAGTGGTTGTATCACTTATTAGCTGTTTTATTTGGCTATCTTGGTTGGGCGGTACCATTTATTATTCTGTATTGGTCAATTAAGTATTTGAAATCGCGTAGCGGTTTAGAATTTCATCATTGGCTGGGCATGTTCATGGTTTTCTTTGGTCTAGTCGCGTCACTATATTTAATTTTTAATGATAATTTGTCTTGGCAATTTGCTCGCTCCGGCGGCGCGGGCGGAGTGATTGGTTATTTAGTTTTTACACCCCTTAACAACATCATGGGTTTATGGGCTTCGGGTATTTTTTTAATCGCCTTAATTGTTGGTGGTCTGTTGGTTTTTTTGCAAACAACCATTAAGGATTTGGGAAAAACACTTAGCTTTAAAAACAAGATTAATATTTCAACAATTGAACCTGAGCCTTATGTTGAAAGCGACGAGGATGATGGTGACGAGGAGAGTCCTCTGACGGTTAAAAATTTATCAAAATTAGTTCCGAAAGCATTTCGTTCAAACAAACAGGTAGCAACGGCCTCCGTTCAGGAGCCGCTAATTAAAATTCGAGCTTCGAGAAAAAAAATTGAAGTGCCTCTGGAATTACTTAAAAATAGCTCATCTAAACCTACGAGTGGAAACGTAGAGGCTCATATTGAAACTATTCAAAAAACTTTAGCTGATTTTGGTATTGAAGTGGAAATGGGTGATATTAGTATTGGCCCTACCGTCACTCAATACACTTTAAAACCAGCTCAAGGTGTGAAGCTTGCCCAAATAACTGGGTTGTCGAACGACTTGGCGCTTTCATTAGCTGCCCACCCGATACGTATTGAGGCACCTATTCCAGGCAAGGCGTTGGTAGGTATTGAGGTGCCAAATCAGTCTGTTGCCACCGTTTCTTTAAAGGAAATTTTGGAGAGCGAAGGTTTTAAGCAGCGTAAATCTAATTTAACTATTGCTTTAGGTAAAGATGTAGCCGGCAAGTCCTGGGTGGCAAATATAGAAAATATGCCGCACTTACTCATAGCCGGTTCCACTGGCTCAGGAAAATCAGTTTGCATCAACTCCATACTTATATCTCTTTTATATATTAATTCCCCCGATGATTTAAAGTTTATTATTGTAGACCCCAAGCGAGTGGAGTTGGCATCATATAACGACGTGCCTCATTTATTGACGCCGGTTATTACTGAAATTGATAAAACTATCAATGCCTTAAAGTGGGTGGTGTCAGAAATGGATAGGCGTTACCAAGTGTTGGCGGCTGCTGGTAAGCGTAATATTCAATCATATAGAGAGACTGGTGGGGATATGCCTTACATCGTAGTTGTCATTGATGAGTTAGCAGATTTAATGGCAGTTGCCGCTAACGATGTTGAGGCCGCAATTATTAGGCTTGCCCAAATGGCTCGCGCCGTGGGTATACACTTGATCGTTGCGACCCAAAGACCATCGGTCGATGTTATTACTGGTTTGATCAAAGCCAATATTACTAACCGCATTGCCTTCACTGTCGCCTCGGCTGTCGATTCTAGAACTATTTTAGATACCTCGGGTGCGGAAAAATTATTAGGTAAGGGCGACTGTTTATATATTTCTCCGCAATTATCCAAACCAAAGAGATTGCAGGGCGCATTTGTAAGTGACGAAGAAATAGATCGCGTTGTTAAATATATTGCCGCTCAGGCAAAGCCAGAGTTCAATCCGGCCATTGTAGCTAGACAGTCTGGTGGCCGTGGAGTATCTGGTATGTCGAGCGACGGTGATGATTTATTAGAAGAGGCTAAGGCGGTGGTGATTCGTGCTGGCAAAGCATCGGCATCGCTGCTACAGCGTCGTTTACGTGTTGGTTATGCTCGCGCCGCTAGGCTTATGGATTTATTAGAAGAATCGGGTATAGTTGGCCCGGGTGACGGCGCAAAGCCACGTGAGGTTTTAGTAGATCAAATTAGTTGGGAACAGCAAATGTTAGATGAGTCGGTTGATAGTCAGGAAGAAGTTCAGGTTGATGAGGTCCAAAATGATGTTAACACGGATGAGGAAATTGCCGCTGAGCCGGTTGACCAAGTTACCGACAGCGTTGAGTCAGATCCTGGCCAAGACGAAGAGTTGGTAGCAGAAGTCGATCAAGAGCCAGACAGTAAATAATTATGGCAAGATTTAATGCAAAGCAAATAAGTTTGCAGCTGTCTTTTGGTGAGATTTTAAAATCAGCTCGCCAAGAACAGGGACTCTCTTTAAAGCAGGTGAGTTGGAAGTTAAAAATCCCGGCGCCTTATCTGGAAGCCTTAGAGGAAGAGATGTTTCATCAGCTACCCGCCGGTAGCTATGGTCGGCATTTTATTAAGGAGTATGCAAAATGCTTAAAATTAAATGTTGTGGCCGTAATTAATGAATATGACGAGAGGTTGGCCTATTGGCACAAATATACTGATACCAAAAGTCACTTACCTAAAGTTAAATCAGCTGGCTGGTTTACGAGTCGTTGGGCGCTCCTTGGGGGCATCTTATTAGCTCTATTAATTTATTTAGGTTACGGAGCTATTCAGCTTTTTTTGAAACCATCATTAGAAATTTATTATCCGCCAGTAAATTTTGTTACATCTAACTTGGAAATTACCGTTACTGGGTTAACAAAGCCAGGCACAGTGGTGACTATTAATGGTGAAAATGTAGTGGTTAATAATGACGGTCAATTTAGTCAGGTAGTCACGCTCCAGCCAGGTATAAATATTATAAATTTTCTAGCTCATCGCGCTTATTCTGGTGATGTAATTTTGAGTCGGGAAGTGCTTGTTTCCACCCTTCCCCAAAGCACCATTCCTTGATAAAATGACTGCAGATTAACATTAATTTTTTTGATATGACACAAGTAAAACAAGCGGGGGAAAAGGATGAAAAAGCCCAGGCGGCGCAGCTCGCGATTGATCAAATTAGGGAAAAATTTGGCGAGGGTTCTATAATGAAATTGGGTGAAGCTCACGCAATGGCAGTGGATTCTATTCCTACTGGTTGCTTAAGTTTGGATATTGCCTTGGGTGTTGGTGGTGTGCCACGTGGCCGAGTTATAGAAATATTTGGTGCCGAAGCTTCTGGTAAGACGACCTTGGCCTTACATACAATTGCTGAATTACAAAAAATTGGTGGTATCGCCGCTTTCGTCGACGCCGAACATGCTCTGGATCCAGTATATGCAAAAAAAATTGGCGTTAAAATTGATGACTTATTTTTATCTCAGCCTGATACTGGTGAACAAGCGCTCGACATCGTTGAGACCCTAGTTCGGTCTAATGCGGTCGATATTGTGGTTATTGATTCTGTGGCCGCTTTAACACCGAAAGCAGAAATTGAAGGTGAGATGGGTGATAGTCACATGGGCTTACAGGCGCGCTTAATGAGTCAGGCTTTAAGAAAGTTAACCGCCATTGTTTCCAAATCAAAGACTGTAATAATCTTTTTGAACCAAACTAGAATGAAAATCGGAGTATTTTTTGGTAATCCAGAAACTACTACTGGAGGTATGGCTTTAAAATTTTATTCTTCGGTCAGGTTAGAAGTTAGGCGTATTGGTCAATTAAAGCAGGGAGAAAAAATAATTGGCAACCGCGTTAAGGTTAAGGTGGTAAAAAATAAAGTTGCACCGCCCTTTCAGGTGGCCGAGTTCGATATTATGTATAATGAGGGAATATCAGTGGCGGGTGATTTGATAGATTTGGGTCTACAATATGAAGTATTAACTAAGAGTGGTAACACGGTTTCAATGGGTGAGACAAAATTAGGGGTTGGTCGTGAGCAAGCTAAGCAGTTTTTACGCGAGAATGGCAAAATAGCAAAAGAGATACGGCAAGAAATTTGGCGAAAGGTGAAAGAACAAAGAGTAGCCGATAAATAAAAAATAAGAGCTCCGGTGTTCTGGAGCTCTTTATACATAGTGCAAAAGGTGCAGCGATCATTATTTATTGATTACTGTTTTTTCACGAAGGCAGCGTAGCGTTTTTTTACTTCGCTGTCCTTGAGTGACAGTGCGAGTGAGAGAATGACGCGAGCCATGAGTGGGCGATTGATTTTCTTTGCCCCAGGGTCTTTTTTCTTGAGTATTGCCACCATGGAAGCGGACATATCGCGAAAACCCTTACCCATGTAGACGCCGGCTGTGGTATTTGATTTGACGGCCGCGGCTTGGGCATTTTTTTGTACCCATTCGGCTTTTTCCTCGTCACTCATTGTAACCAGCAGCGTTGCCACTTCGCTGGATGCCCAGCGGAGAACTTCGGTGAAGCTACATCGCACGCCGAATTCCTTTGCCAGAAAATCCGCGCGATCAGATAGTGCTTTCTTCTCCGACTTGGTGCAGGGTATGTTGAATGGTTGCTTGTCCGAATCATCCTGGAGTACCAGCGGCATGGGGGTGGGTACGGCAGGTGGATTTTCCCGCGCACTTTGTGCTTTGCGGCCGCGCTTTTTCGTAATTTTCGTTACATCGAGCGTTGGCGCCATCTCCTCAATGACAGCCGCGGCAATGGAAATGATGTTTTCGCGCTTCACGACTTCGTACTCACCGTTTACTCCGCTTGTAATATCATCGATGATAGTATTGAGTTGCTGCCGTACCAATTCAGAGATCGGCACGACGCCAACAATCGTCGGCTCTTCAGCGCACTCCAGTTCCGCTGGAGCCCCTTTCAGGTATTTGGCGGCGATAACCAGTATAGCGTCTCTGTTGACCAAAGCAGAGCCGCCGTTCAACACACTGATGAGTTTGTCCAATGCATGGACGACTAGTTTTCTAACAAGTTCTTGAATGGACAGCGCCGTTGGTGGTGCAGATATTTTTTCTACCATGGTATCAAATACCCCTTTCCGAGATATTGTTTGATGAATAGTTTGAGTTACAGGCTTTTCAACTAGTTCAATTTCATAGCTATTAGATTCTGTATTGGTTTGGATTACAGATGTGTAGTCCCTTTTTATATTCGTTAAGGGTTTAGCCGGTACTATTTTACCGCCAATACCATTTAACAATATTCCCCTTGGGGCCAGCCCTTTAAGGCGATCAACAGGTATGTTTGGTCGAGATGGACAGATTAGGTGCCAAACAGCCATTACTATATAGTTAATATTTCTTGTTGTGCTTCCGTGTTTTTGTCGCAGTAATTCCCATTGGCGGTAGGGTTGGGAATCGGGATCAAAACAATAGTAGTCGACAAACACTTCAATATGTTTACTCGGACAAAATATGAGTTTGGAAAACATAGTAATTAAACTGCGTCGGTCACCGACAATATCCGTGCTTATTTCATGCTCTCTATAGCCGGCTATTGCGATGTATTTAAATACTGTTTCCACCTGGGCGCTGCTGATCTGCATTTTGTTTGCAACACTTAAGGCAATTTGTCTAGGCGTCGGCACAAACCCCAGTTTTTTTTCTATATATAAACTAGCAGCTGTTATAGTTATTAGTTGATATAGCCAAGTCTTCTCCTTTTCGGTCAGGAGAAGAAAACGGCTGACCATATTGATATAATGCCATGTGGCACTAATACCATTCGGCTCGCTCTTCATTTTATTCTCCTGTAAAGGTGCTTGGTTTTTATGTTTATAATATTTCAAATAAAAAAAGGAGTTACCTCCCGTTTTTATTTGAAATATTACTATCCTAGGCTCGTTCTACGTAATCGCCCGTATCAGTATTGATAATTATTTCCTCACCTTCTTTTATGAAGAGCGGTGCGTTAACCTGCAGGCCAGTCTCTAAAGTTACTTGCTTGGTAACATTACCCGCTGTATCACCCTTAATAGCTGGTGGGGCTTCGGTAACTCTTAAGGTTACTTTTTTTGGTAGTTCCACACCCACTGGCTCGTTATTAAAGTTTAAGATACTAACTTCAGTACCTTCTTTTAATAGTTTAAGACTTTCACCTAGTTTCTCTAAAGAAAAATCAAATTGTTCAAAAGTTTCTTGATTCATGAAGTGACATTGATCATCAGCATACAAAAAATTGGCCTTTACTTTAGACATATCAGCCTCTTCAACTTTATCACCCGGCTTAAATGATTGCTCGATTATTTTACCATTAAGAAGGTTTTTCAACTTAGTGCGCATGACAGGTTTGCGCTGAGCGGTGCGCATAAACGATGCATCAAGTACCTGATAGGGTTCGTCGTTTACTAAAATATTTAAACCAATTTTTATGGAATTTAATGAAGGTAAAACTGCCATAATTATTTATTTACAAACGGGATTAAAGCCATAATACGAGCGCGCTTAACTGCCATTGTAAATTTTCTTTGGTGCTTATAACACAATCCGTTGCGTCGACGTGACATTATTTTTGCGTAGCCAGAAAGAAATTTTTGTAAGATGCGGGTATCTTTGTAATCAATATCCTTAATACCATTTATACAAAAATAACATTCTTTTGATCGTAACAGGTTATTAGTTGGTTTTTTATTCATAGTTCTAGATTAATAAGTAATTAAAAAGGAATTTCTTCAACATTAATCGTGTCTTCTTGTGGGGCAGGAGCTGGTTCATCAGCCGGAGCGGTCCCAGCTGGACCGGCGCCTAGTTTATCCAACATAATCATGTTTTCAGCAATTATCTCAGTGCGCCAGTGTTTTTGACCTTGCTGGTCTTGCCAATTTCTGGTTTGCATCCGACCTTCAATATATACTTTAGTTCCTTTTTTTAGATATTGGGCACAAATTTCACCCAACTTTCTCCAGGCAACTATGTTATGAAATTCAGCGCGATCTTGCTTTTGGCCAGACTTATCGGTCCAGCGCATATTAGTAGCAACACTGAAGCTAGTTACCGTAGCGCCGTCTGGTGTAGAGCGGCTTTCCGGGTCGCGGGTCACGTTGCCTATTATCATCGCTTTGTTTAGATTCATAAAAGTTTTTCCTTATCGTCTGCCCTAGGCAGGCTTAATTATTTAACAATTTCCTGCTCTAGAATTTCTTCCAGTTTTTTATCCAAATCATCAATTTTAGTGGATTCAGTCGGAGTCTTTTTGGCATCTACCCGGTCTTGTTTTTCTTTTTCAACCATTTCGGCCTCGAGTTCTTCTTTGGCGTGCTTCGCTCGTAGCTTATCTTGCAAAGTTTTCTCTCTAGCCAATTCTTCAGGGGACTTAATCTTTTTCTTTACCACCTGGAAGCGTAATATATCGGCTGATAATGTTAACTCCCTTTGTAATTTCATTAAACCTTCGCCTGACATGTTAAATTCAACCAAAATATAGTATCCGTATCGAATGTTGTTGATCGGGTACGCTAATTTCTTCTTACTCAAATTTTCTTGTGAGGTGATTTCAGCCCCCAAAGTATTTAAAGTTTCCGTGACCTTGTTGATAATTGGGTCAGGGTTCTCATCCATATTGATTTTCAATGGAATGATGTAAAGTAATTCGTAGTGATTCATATGTTGGGTTAGATAATTAACATTTATAAATTTTAGGCAACAAAAAACGCTTTTATGTCTCCTGTCAGTAAAAACCCCTTTAAACCGTCAGGAACCCTTCGCTATCGCGAGGATATGGCGCTTATAAGCGCTAAAGTATTAGAATCTTAACAGAAAGCCATAAAATAGGCAAGATGACCAGATAATAGTGTATAATATGCCTATGAGACAGTATTTTTTTATCCTGGGTCGTGAGCCAGAATTATCGGTTACAGAGATTTGGCGGGTGGCTAAAAAGTTTGGTTTGACCCTTGGTTTTGTGGCGGTGGAAAGAGATTTTTTAGTGGTACAGGCTAAAGAGTTAGATATTGCCTGGTGGCAAGAGCGACTAGGTGGAACTATTAAAATAGGGGAAGTGGTCGGTAGAAGTGTTTTAGATAAAGATGCCTTGCAAGTAAAATTGTCAGAAATTATTAAGCCAGCTCGACAAATTTATTTTGGATTTAGTTGGTATAGTAAACCGCCTAAGTGGGATCATGCCCTAGGAATTGAATTAAAAAAACAATTCAAAGAGCATGGTAAGGTTCGTTATGTAGTATCCCGTGATAAAATATTATCTTCAGTAGTGGTGAAAAAAAATCACCTATTACCGCCAGTTGGGTATGAGTTTGTTTTTTTACCAGCCGGTGACGAATTGTTGATTGGAGTAACATTAAGCGTACAGCCGTTTGAAGAATTCTCACATCGTGATTTTGACAGGCCATCACGCGATGCCTATGTTGGTATGTTGCCTCCAAAACTCGCAAGGATGATGATAAATATCAGCGGTGCCAGCGCTGATTTATTAGATCCTTTTTGCGGTTCTGGCACCATACTACAAGAGGCGGCGCTATTGGGCACAAAAGATTTAACCGGGAGTGACAGTAACTTAGATTCTATTAATAGAACTAAGGAGAATATAAAGTGGTTACGTGAGAAAAATAATAATTTAGATTTTCAATATAATATTTATCACGAGGCCATCGAGACTTTACCGGCTGTTGCCAAAAAAACTTTTTCCACGATTGTTAGTGAGCCGTTTTTAGGTAAGCCAATGACTGGTCGGGAATCTAAGGGTGAGGTTCTCGCGGTTGTCAGAGAGCTAACCCTAACTTATACTCGTTGGTTAAAAATAATTTCTCATCTTTTGTCTGATAATGGATCGATAGTTATGGTTTGGCCAGCTTTTTCTTTTGCCAAAGAGTTGGTATTTCTTCCATTAGATAATGTATTGGCAGACTTTAAATTAAAAAGAGCCAAAGTAATTCCTGACTTTATACCAAAAGATTGGCTATCTCCTCGAGGTACCCTACTTTATTTTAGGCCCGGTCAAAGAGTAGCTCGCGAAATTATTGTTTTAGAAAAAGTATAGACGAGGCTATTTACTTCCGATCGGACATTTTTCCAACAATTACTTTAAACCAATCACAGCGGCAAATCGTGCCTCTGGTTTTTTATCTTTAACATCGCGATAGTGTGAGTAAAATTTATCGCTATGGGCCGTGCAGTGCTGACTTACAAATATATTTTCATCCCGAACTCCTGCGGTCGTTAATTGGTAAACATTAAGCCCTACTATATTTACATGTATTTGTTCTTCCTGACCCATCTTTATAAATGGTTGCCATTTGTGTCCACTAAATCTATCTGACTCTTTAAAGGCGTA
>CAYGFD010000004.1:0-10914 GCA_964349095.1 uncultured Gammaproteobacteria bacterium | reverse complement strand
TTATAAATGGTTGCCATTTGTGTCCACTAAATCTATCTGACTCTTTAAAGGCGTAGCAACATTGGTGGATGGCTGGACCAATACCAACCACTAAATCCTTGGAATTGGTATTAAAATTAGTTTCCATACTCTCGATAATTTTTTTTACAATATTATTATTAGTACCTTGCCAGCCAGCGTGCGCCAGGGCGATGACTTTATTTTCAGGATCAAAGAACATAATCGAGGCGCAGTCAGCCACTATATGCATTAAAAATTTACCAGATATGTTAGTAATAATTGCGTCTGCTTTAGTGGTAGGCCGAGCTAACACCCCTTCACCAAAATCATTTTTGCCTGCAATTACTATATTGTCGCCATTAACCAGTTCAGGCGCTAAACCATTAGCACTATCAAGATTCATTTCTGTAAGCCAAGCATGTCTGTTTGCAAAAACCTCGCCCTTGGCGTCCCATTTAAATGACATATTCCCGTCAGTGCGTGTCGAAAAGCCATGAATTATTTCAGGGTATTTTGTGAGTTCTGGGAGTTGATAAATCATATTAAACGTTAAATCTAAAGTGGCAAACATCGCCATCTTTCATTATATATTCTTTTCCCTCAACGCGCAGCTTGCCATGGTCTTTTGCACCCACTTCACCATTAAATGCGACGTAGTCTTCATAGGAAATAACTTCTACACGAATAAATCCTTTTTCAAAATCAGTATGGATTACACCAGCGGCTTGGGGTGCCTTGGTGCCACTTGTTATAGTCCAGGCGCGCGACTCTTTTGGCCCAGAAGTTAAAAAAGTTATTAGATTAAGTATCTTATAGCTAGCATTAATGAGTTTATCAAGACCAGTTTCTTTAAGCCCTAGTTCCGCTTGATAAACTTTTGCTTCTTCTAGAGAGAGGTCGGCTAGTTCCGCTTCAATTTTGCAGGAGATAGTAATATAGGGCATTAATTCTTTAGGTAAATTTATCTGATCTCCTTCATCCGAATTAACAACATAAAGTAAAGGTTTGGATGTAAGAAGTTGAAGTTCGGCGACGAATTTTTTTTCATCTTCTTCTATAGATACGGTGCGCGCAGCTTGTCCTTGCTTTAAAGCATTTTCAATCTTTTCTAAAATGCTAATTTGTTTGAGGAGCTCTTTATCTTGTCCGGTCTTCAATTTAGTTTTTAAAGCTGGCAGTCGTTTTTCAATCACGGCCAGGTCAGCCATTACTAGTTCTAGGTTAATAACTTCCGCATCACTCTGTGGGTTAACTGTTCCGGATACGTGAACAATGTCGGGATTTTTAAAAGCTCGGACCACTTGGACAATAGCATCTACCTCTCGTATATTTGCCAAAAATTTATTTCCTAAACCCTCGCCTTGATGAGCATTTTTAACCAGGCCAGCGATATCCACAAATTCAATAGTTGTCGGAATAGTTTTTTCCGATTTAGATATTTCAGTTAATTTTTTTAAACGCTCATCAGGAACTTCAACCACACCAACATTTGGGTCAATGGTGGCAAAGGGGTAGTTTTCAATTAGTACTGATTTGCGGGTCAGCGCCTTAAATAGTGTTGATTTACCAACATTGGGTAGGCCGACAATTCCAACTTGAAATGACATAGTAGTAATACTCTAGCTTATTTTTAATATTTAGAAAAGATAAAAAAATCCCCGGGGTGTAATCGGGGATTAGAGGGCGAAGGAGCTAATATATGGCTGCGTCGTAGCCGGCAGTGATCAGGCGCTCGAAATCGTTCTCGGTGCCGAGCAGGAGTAGTTGCGACGATCTGCCGCTTACCAGACCCACGGCCAAGGGCGATGGGGTATTACCGAGCAATTGCTGGATTGCGAGTGCGTGCTTCCGGTACGGACCGTCGCCGGGGTGGTCGTTGGGGACATTGATGACGATTTTCTTGCGGGTAGTAGAAATCTTTTCCAGACGGTTCAGGAACCAGGTATCCTTCGAAAGAAAGAGAAAAATCGTGTGCAAGTGTTCGGTCAGGGAATCAGCCCATTCCTGGGTGTGTTCGATTTGCTGTTCATCGTGTGGGATCAGCTTGGTGTAGATCGCGATGGAGCGATCAAGCATCAGTCCATCATTGTTATGCAAGTCACCCAGCCCAGGGATCATCACGAAAAAGGTGCCGCCGAGCGCGTGAAATTCCATCCTTCCCAACCACATATAGTCGTCGTCTGTTCGCATGGAGGATGGTTCCAACCGCCGCATGTCAGCGGTTTCGATGGCGACGAGCTGAAAGTGGGGGCTTTTTATGAAAGCCTCGATTTCTATGATTTTACCCGGATTAAAGGCGGCTACAGCGTGGAACAGTTTATTGACGTCCGATAAACCAGGGGTGAAAATTGGTCCAAAGCAACCAGAAAGACTGGTGATTACTTGAACGTGGCTCATATAGAGCTCCTTATAATTGTGATTGGTAGGGTACGTTTTTGTAATTACAATATCTTGGCACTCTTTTAGTGGTGCGTCAATTTTATCTACCGCGAGCTAGGGCTGCTTGTTTTTTAGCCTCGTTTTCATCCAAAATGGTTTTTCGTATACGAATATTGACTGGAGTTACTTCAACTAACTCATCATCGCCAATATATTCCAAAGCTGCTTCAAGGTCCATAGTGTGAGGAGTTCTAAAATGTTCCTGGCCACCCTCGCCTTTAGAACGCATATTTGAAAGCTGTTTCATTTTACAGACATTTACTCTTATATCTCCTGGTCTAGAGTTTTGTCCCACGACTTGTCCTTGATAGACTGACACACCCGAGCCGATAAACATTACTCCTCGATCCTGGACATTTAGTAATCCATACAAATTACTAGTCCCTGTTTCAAAAGCCACTAAACTTCCTTGTTCGCGGTCTTTCCAGTTTCCTGGGTCAGGCAGATATTGAAAGAAAATACTGTTCATTATTCCTAACCCTCTGGTATCGGTCAAAAATTCACTACGATAACCAAACAGTCCTTTAGTCGGCATGGCAAATTCTAAAAAGGTTATCCCGCCCTCCACTTTCATTTCTTTTAGTTCACCCTTGCGACTACCGAGTTTTTGGATTACAACACCAGCGTGTTCTTCTGGCACTTCAATGAACACCAGTTCAAATGGTGTCATAGTTTTTCCGTTTTCATTTCTGGTAATGACTTGCGGTTGGCCGACTTGAAACTCATAACCTTCTCGGCGCATTCTTTCAATCAGTATAGCTAAGTGTAATTCACCTCGGCCAGAAACTAACCAACCAGTTTCCGTGTCCTCGACTCGTAGTGCCATGTCTGTCTCTAGTTCTTTATGAAGGCGTTCTCTTATTTGACGAGAGGTGGAAAATTTTCCTTCCTTACCAGCAAAGGGGGAGTCATTAATTTTAAAAATAATTTTAACCGTCGGCTCTTCAATAGCCAGCAGCGGTAAAGCAACTGGTGACTCACTGTCAGCAATTGTTTCGCCAATGGTTACGTCCGGTACGCCAGCAATAGAAACAATATCGCCCGCCACCGCTTCCGCAGCATCAATTCTTTCTAATCCCTCAAAAGACATTACTACGGTTAAACGGTATTTTTTTTGTAGGCCATCTCTATTAATATGAATAACGTCTTGTCCTGGTTTCAGGGTGCCGTTATAAATTCTGCCAGTGGCCAATCGTCCACGAAAAGTATCAGCCCCGACGTTACTTACTAACATCTGCAAAGGTTTGGATTCATCACCAATTGGTGCCGCGACATTTTTTATAATCGATTCAAAAATCGGTGTAATATCTTTCATGGCATCAAGGTTTGGCTCTAGTCCAGCTTTCCCAGCTTTTGCCGAGGCGTAGATGACGGGGAAATCCAAAGTTTTATCATCAGCTCCAAGTTCTACAAACAAATCAAATGTTTTATTAAGTACATGATTGATACGGGCATCTGGTTTATCAATTTTATTAATAACTACAATAACTTTTAATTTCATTTTTAATGCCTGGCGTAATACAAATCTAGTTTGTGGCATTGGCCCTTCTTTAGCATCAACCAATAACAAACAACCATCAGCCATAGTAAGAACGCGCTCAACTTCGCCACCAAAGTCGGCGTGGCCGGGAGTATCGATGATGTTTATCTTGGTATCATGCCACTTAATGGAGGCATTTTTTGAGAAAATAGTAATACCACGCTCTCTTTCCAGATCGTTTGAATCCATTATTAATTCTCGGTCAGCGTTGTCTTTAGATAGTTTGGTCAAAGATTGTCTCAGTAGAGAATCGACCAAGGTTGTTTTACCGTGGTCAACGTGAGCGATAATAGCAATGTTTCGAATATTTATCATTTGAGTAAAAAATAATAACCCCATTTAAGACCAGGAGTATCTCAGTAAAATATTATAGTGGATTTTTTCGCTCGTGTCAACTATTTATGTACTAACAGCTAATTGTTGTCTCCACAAAGCGCTATATAATCCACTCTCTTTAAGTAGGTCGTCGTGCTTTCCTTGTTCTACAATACCGCCTTTTTCTAAGACATATATTTTGTCGGCGCGCGAAACAGTTGATAAACGGTGGGCGATAATTAGCGTCATTAGGTTGGGTCTCTGTTTTACAATTTCATGGATGGTGTCGGTAATGGATTTTTCAGTCAGCGAGTCTAGGCTAGAAGTGGCTTCGTCAAATATAATAATGTCAGGATTTCTAAGTAAAGCTCTGGCGATCGATAAACGTTGTTTTTCTCCGCCCGATAATTTTATACCGCTCTCACCAATTTTAGTATCTAGCCCCTTACCTCCGCGTTCTATAATACTAAGTGCTTGAGCCGCTTTTAGTACTTTAAGACAGTCCTCATCAGTGGCTTCGGGGTTAATGAATAGTAAATTTTCCCTAATAGTGCCAGCAAACAATTGTGTGTCCTGTGAAACATAACCGACCAGTTTTCTAAATTCATCATAATTAATTTTATCAGACTGAAAATTATTTATTAAGAGTTGTCCTTGGGTCGGTTGGTACAGGCCAGCTAATAGTTTTACTAAGGTACTTTTACCAGCTCCCGAAGGTCCGACCAAAGCAATAGTTTTTCCTGGTTTAAGCTCTAAATCAATATTACTAACCGCGCCGATTCCGTCATTGGAATAAGAAAAGCTGACATTTTTAAATACGATGCTTTCTAATTTACCCAAGGCCGGTGGGTTTAGAGGTTTTGGTTCAGGCGCGATTTTCAAAATACTTTCTAACTGCTCCATACTGGCCCTAGCTTCTTGAAAGTGAGTGGTAACGGTTCCTAATTCAGCGAGGGGATTGAATATAAAAAAGGAATAGAATAACAAACTAAAAAATTGCCCCAGCGTTAACTGGCCAGAAAAAATTAACCAAAGCATTAAAAACATTATGGCCGAGCGCAAGGCATTGATGAGTGTTCCTTGGATAAAACTAAGTTTTCTAACCAACTTTACTTTGGTTAATTCTAGTTGCAACAATTGTTCGTTAACATTATTGAGTTTGGAAGTCTCTTGTTCTTCCAAGCCCATACTTTTCACAAGTTCGACGTTACGTAAAGTTTCAGTAGTCGTACCAGCCAGCTCTGATGAGCGTTTTACAATGTTAGTTTGAGCTGTTTTAATTTTACGGCTAATAAAGTAACTAGTAATACCCAAGATAGGTATGGTTAAGGTATAAAATAGACCAGCCAGCCAGTTGACCGTGTAGGCATAAATCAAAACAAAAGTCATACCAACCAAAGACAGGAATAATATATTAATACTCGAGGTTATGAAGTTTTGAGCGTCTTGCTTGGCTTTTTGTAATTTTTGTAAAAGTTCCCCGGAACGTTGGTCTTCGAACATTCTAAAAGGTAAAGCAAAGCTATGACTGACGCCTTGAGAATAGAGCCCGGTTCCAATTCGTTGTGTAATAACATTTACATAATAGTCTTGGAAGTTTTTAGCAATCCGTGAAATTAAAGCCACACCAATGACTGCTAATAACAGTAAACCAACACCTTTAAAAAATTCAGCCTGACTTAGTTCGTTAACCCGATTGGCGTAGTTATCGATTATCATGCGGAAAATTTGAGGGTCAAGTAAAGAAAACACTTGATTGGTAGTCCCTAGTGCTAGGGCGCCAATGAGCATTTTCTTGTGTTTTTTCAAATATGATAAAAGTAGCTTCATAAGATTGCTTAATCATAACACATTTTTGAGCTTGAATTTAATGTCAATCAGGGCCCAGCCTTTAACCAAGACAGGTAAGTTTTTTTATGGTAATATATCTTTTATATAAATATGGGTATTATAGATGTAAATAATTTAGTAAAAACATTCGGCGATTTTAAGGCCGTTGATGATATATCCTTTAGTGTTGAAAAAGGAGAAATTTTTGCTTTTTTGGGACCTAATGGCGCGGGTAAATCCACTACCATCAAGATGCTTACGACCTTGTTGCACCCGACCAGTGGCCAGATATTACTAAATGGTAACGACCCTATGCATGACCCACAATTAGTAAGAAAAGATTTTGGCATTGTTTTTCAAGACCCGAGTCTGGACGACGAGCTAACTGCCTGGGAAAATATGGAATTTCATGGGGTGCTGTATGGTATGGCTAAAAGTTTACGTCGTGAGCGCACTGAACATTTATTAAAATTCGTTGATTTGCATGATAGAAAAGACAATTTAGTAAAAGAATTCTCAGGTGGTATGAGGCGCCGGCTGGAAATCGCGCGTGGTTTACTCCATCATCCTAAAGTAATATTTTTAGACGAGCCAACTTTAGGTCTTGACCCACAAACCCGTAACCATATGTGGAGCTATTTACAGGAGTTAAACAAAAGTGAAGGCACCACCGTATTTTTCACCACCCATTATATGGAAGAAGCAGAAAGAATTGCGACGCGTGTCGCCATCATTGATCATGGGCACATCATTGCCCGTGGCACACCCGAGTCGTTAAAAACAGAGAACAATTCCACCAGCTTAGAGGAAGCATTTTTAAAGTTGACTGGTAAATCTATTAGAGACGAGTCCAGTTCGCCGCTTGATAACTTGCGCATGCAAGGAAAAATGTGGGGGAGGAAACAATAATATGAAAACAATTTACATATTATGGCTTAGGCAAATTAAAAGATATTTACGCTCACGCTCGCGAATCATTGGTTCGTTAGGCCAGCCATTGTTGTTTTTATTAGCTTTAGGTTATGGTTTTGGCTCGGTCTACCAACAAGCTGGGCAAGGTAATTACCTAGAGTTTTTAGCACCCGGTATCATTGGTATGAGTATAATTTTTACCGCCATCTTTACCGGTATTGAAATAATTTGGGATAGGCAATTTGGTTTTCTAAAAGAAACTTTAGTTGCCCCTGTTTCTAGGTTTCATATTATGTTGGGTCGGACACTCGGTGGGGCGACTGTTGCTACTATGCAAGGAGTAGTAGTTTTTGTCATTGCCTTATTGGCGGGGTTTAGACCTATTAGTTGGTTTGCCATTGTTCCCACAACCGCCGTGATGTTTTTAGTCGCCTTACTATTTGCTGCCCTTGGCACCTTTATCGCTTCGCGCCTTTCCGATATGCAAGGTTTTCAGTTAATTATGAATTTTTTGGTAATGCCCATTTTCTTTTTGTCAGGTGCATTATTTCCGCTGCAAAGTGTCCCCGCTGCCCTTTTGTTAGTAGCAAAAATCGACCCACTTTCTTATGGGATCGACGCTTTTAGGCAACTGTTAATAGGACAGGCGCATTTTGGGCTAGGCCTTGATCTAGTTGTCTTGTGTATAGTGACAGTTATTATTTTAATTGCCGGTGCTTACCAGTTTTCTAAAATAGAGGTTTAAACTTTATAGTATAATAGCGCTGGCTATTAGGCCGTAGATTAAAACACTTAAAGTGTCCTGAATTACAGTCGCGATTGGGCCAGACCCTAAAGCCGGGTCTTTTTTTTCTAGTTGAAAAATTTCTGTTACTAACAAGGCCACTAGTGGGGCCAAGGCGACAGCACAGAACATAGACAGCGTTACTACAAGCGTTAATTCTTGTGACCTAAACCAGAGCGCTGTTATAACCGCAGTAATGGCACTAAAGATTATGCCGAGTAGCACACCAAGCAATGTTTCTTTAATTAAGTAATGTTTGAAAATAGCTTTACCGGTTCTCAGGTCACGCACATAAATACTTTGTGTTTGTGTTCCCACAGCATCAGCCATATAAACTATAAAGGGTATAAAAAAAGCCACCTTGATATTATGGGATAATACATCTTCAAAACGAGAGGTGATAAAAGACAATCCAGTACCGAGCAGTAAACCAAGAAGCAGTGGTGGCACGCGCATACTCATTAATCTTTTTACTGTCGTCGTGTCGTCGTCAGCATATTTTATTCTATCTGGTATCATATTAATTTATGCAAGCGCCGGCTTTTAAATAATCAGCGGCAGTAGGTGAGTCCCCATTAACTATCTGGGTGGTTCTTTCTACTCCAAGTTTAGAAATAAAACAGGCCTTCATTGTTGGTGTAATCTCTTGTGGCAGGGCGCTTGGGTCAACACCAATTGATTCGAGGCTCGCTTCTTGTTCCTCGGTGAGAAGCGGATTTTTATCTATATTATCAACTGGGGTTTTATTACCCATGGCAGCATTATATAAACTTTTGGCTGTTAGTCCGGCGGGTTTTATTTTAAAAGGATCGGCCATCCATAAGTAGCTAACTAAAACTAGAAAAACAATTCCTAAAAGCACAAAGAAAATATTTAGAATTTTCAAAATTAATTTTACTATCATAAATGGTATTATAGCATTAATAATAAAAAAAGCCCTAAATTAATAGGGCTTGACCATCTTTATAAAAGGGTGATACGCGCAGCGTCCTTATGGTCGATATCAATGTCACCGAAGTATTCCACCCAAGCAATAATTCCATATTGATCGGCTTTATTTGCAAATTTCCATTGTTGATTTTCAGGTGTAATAGTACCAACTACGGTGACGTGAGTTAAAGGTATGACACCTTCATGGCCAGCTATCACAGCTCGCCAGCCGTGCGGTTTTTGAGCTTTTAGATTATCTCCAAAAGCAGCTACGCGGATGTGTTTTTTTTCAAATGAGAGCAATTTTGTCCTCCTAAATTATTTAAAATAAAACGTTAGTGGCGGAGAGGATGGGATTCGAACCCATGAGGCGCTTTTCAGGCGCCACGGTTTAGCAAACCGTTGCCTTAAACCGCTCGGCCACCTCTCCAGCATCAACGTTTTATTTATTTTTTTAACACAAATAAATCTCTACTTCTTATTTATGTTAGCACACTTTATCATTAATTATTCAATTAATCAACCCGGCTTTACTTCAGTGTTAATAAGTGATAATGTGGCCTTAATAAAAACACCAAAATAGCCACTTGAAAAGGAGTATTTATGAGATACGCTGTAGCAGCTGTATTTATGGTGGTTTACATTTTACTAAAGCATACCGTTACCCTTGGAAAGGGTTTACGTTTGATGTCGAGGTCGCCAGAGGCAGTGCAGACGCACAAAGAATATGCTCATCGAGCGTTGACACTCACCATTATGGGTATAATTTTTGTCGAATACATGGTACGCACTTCGCTCGCTGGGGAATACCCGTGGGACTACTATATCTTTTGGTTTGCCCACCTACCGACGGCTGTGATATTTTTTATCCTTTTACTGCTGGTTATAAGTAAATATAACGGGCAGAAAAGACCGATCGCTCACAGTAAACTAGTTTACAAGCTTTACTATAGTTACCTAGTGGCCGCCGTTACCGGACTATTACTTTTATTCCCAGAAATTCTTTCATCGTTTTATATACTCTTTCTTTTCTTCAAGGTTCTCTTGTCCTAGATTTGCTCTTTGCAAAAAACCGCCTCTTCACGAGACGGTTTTTTTTATTTATTCCTGGCGGTGGGGGCGAGATTCGAACTCGCGGTCCGTTTGAGCGGACTCCGGTTTTCAAGACCGGTGCACTAAACCACTATGCGACCCCACCAAATAAAATCTCAATTTAGTCTAGCTGAAAATATCGTTTTGTCAATCTATTATCCACGCGCCACTGTCAGACCCCAGACTTCTTTAGCGCCAGCCTGCTTAAGAATTTTTGCGCATTCGTTCAAAGTTGATCCAGTAGTGTAAACATCATCAAAGAGTATTATCTCTTTGTCGGCAACATTAGTTGAGTTTCGGGCAAATGAGTTTCTTACATTATCGATCCTACTTTCATTAGTAAGTTCCACTTGTGGCTTATGAAAAAGAATTCTGGTAAGAGTTTCGTTATAGGTAAAATTATTTTTTTCTGCTACTTGTTTGGCAATTAATTCGGATTGATTAAAACCTCTTTGTCTAAACCTTTTATTAGAAAGTGGTACCGATGTTAGTAGCCAATCTTTTCTGGGTGTCGCGTGCCAAACTGGTGGCAGAGAATGAATTTTCAAAGTTATGGTCAGCAAGCTTGTTAATTGATTGGTTAATTCTTTTACCCCATTATATTTTAAATAATGAATCATTTCTTTAATAGTATTATCAGAGTAATAATGACTAGTCCATAGACCGTCCAAACTTTTACCGCTGGAACAGTTTTTACAAAACCTACCCATTATTTCATCTTGGCTACAGCCCGGGCAACTTAATTTTTTTATAAAAGTTATTTTTTGGAAGCAAGTATCGCAGCACCAGCCCCGATATTTAGTTTTGCACGAGACACAAAAAGTGGGGAAGACGGCGTCTAGTGCCCAGGTTGATGCTTGCTTTAAAATATTTGTGTTTTGCATCATATTATTATTTTATCACATTATCTTTACCACTTTTTTAGAAAAAGTGGTGGAAAAAAGCGCCACCTAGAGCTTCGGGTAAGACGGTGTTACCGTCGCTCACGGTTAGCCCTATGCCAAGCGACCACAACACGGGCTAACTATTTCGTTCGCTCCGGTTCCACACCGTTACCTTACCCTCGCTATGG
>CAYGFD010000003.1:25135-32897 GCA_964349095.1 uncultured Gammaproteobacteria bacterium | reverse complement strand
GGTAAGACTAATTTAGCTGAGGCTGTATCGTGGTTCAATAACGATTTATTATAAAAAAAATACCGGCGTCTTCTCCAGGGACGCCGGGTGTGTATGTAAAATGTGAGTTAAATGAGCTGATCTTGCGCGATCACGATGTTACCGGGGTTGAAACCGAGTTCTCCCATCTTGGCTCTGACCAAGTCGAATGTTTCGGGTTTCATCTTGACGCCCAGTGATGAGATGTCGAGGTGCTTGTGTCTGGCCATGATAACGGCCAGTGACTCTGATCGTGATACCTCCACGTGGGAACCCTGCTTGCGCAGCGTTTTGAGAATGAACAAAGCTTCGCCGTTCAGCTCGGTTGATTGCATCTCAACCGGTATGCTGTCAAACCTTACGAAGACTTCCTCCATTACCGTCTGGCCCTTCAGAAGGGTCAGTTTCCCAAGGGGACGAACATCGTCCCGTAATCCTTTTTGCCTGAACATGATTGATCCTTTTTTGTTTTTTTTGTTAACTAGGTGGGGTGAATTATGTTACGAGGTGGGGTGGTATTTTAACTCGAGTCGATCATCATTCCTCCGAATATAGTTGTGAAAGGTCTAGTGAATTAGAGTTTTTTGTGTTGATAAATTAAAGCCGCCACTTTTTGGTTGTGGAGAAAACCATTTACTAGGACGACTTGTGCAGCCGCCTTTTTAATGGAGAAAACCCCACACCAAAGTGGGTAGCGGCGGCTGATAAAGTGCAATTTTGTTATCTATCTTTATATAACATTTTTTAAAAAAAGTCAAGTAGTTTTTAATGAAAACCGCTAAAAAACAGCAAAATGCAATGGCTTTTTATTCTGGATGAAAGAAAATATCTCTCAATTTATCCTTCACAATTGATTCTTCAAGAAAATTGGGATAATTTTTTTGTATGGTATCTGCCGCCGCCCTTACCATCTCTAATAATTCGGTTTTACCTAAATTTGCGACTTTTAGTGGTAACCAGCCTGATTGGTTTAACCCGAGTAGATCACCGGGTCCACGCATTTCTAAATCTTGTTCCGCTAAATCAAATCCATTTGTGAATTTAACCAGGGCTTTTAGTCTTTGATTTTCGACTGTTTGGTCGTTAGCCATTAGTAGACAGTAACATTGAAGTTCACTACGACCGACGCGTCCGCGTAATTGGTGTAGCTGGGCAAGGCCGAATGTTTGCGCATCTTCTATCATTATTACTGTTGCATCAGGTATATCTATGCCAACCTCAATAACAGTAGTAGATACTAAAACAGGAGTCTTGCCTGAAGCAAAATCAGCTAGGGCTTGGATTTTTTCCTTTCCCGACATTTGACCGTGTAATCCGCCGATAGTAATTTCTGGAAAAATATTTTTTTCCAGGTTATTTTTTTCTTGGGCGACAGACTTTATACCCGTAGTATCACTTTCTTCGATTAAGGGGCAGATAATAAATACCTTATGTCCAGCAGCTATCTCTTGCCGAATCAGGGTGTAGGCACTTGTTCTGGTTGAATCATTGATAATTTTAGTAATAATTTTTTTTCTGCCCTTTGGTAATTCTTTGATCAAGGAAATATCCAGGTCGCCATAGATCGTGAGGGCTAGTGAGCGTGGAATAGGGGTGGCAGAAAGAGAAAGTAAGTGCGGTGTAATGTTGGATTGTTTTAAAAACCAGTTTCTCTGTTCGACGCCAAAACGATGTTGTTCGTCAATTATTAATAAACCAAGATTGGAAATTTTTATTTGCTCTGTTAATAGGGCGTGGGTACCAACCACGAAATTTATTTTTTTATCATTAACCATGTCGATTATTTGTTTTTTGGTTAGCTTTTCGTCTTGATTGATTTCATTCTGCGAACGGGTAAACAGGCCAATGGTTATGGGGAAGTTTCTAAATAATTTTTTTAATGTTTCAAAATGTTGTCTAGCTAAAATCTCCGTGGGCGCAAGGAGGGCAACCATAAATCCAGCCTCAATTACATTTAGGGCGCCGATACCAGCGACCACTGTTTTACCAGACCCGACATCTCCTTGCAGTAGTCGATTCATGGGTTTATCGCCACCTAAATCTTTTATAATTTGCCAGGCTGTTTTTCTTTGATCCTCGGTTAAAGTCCAAGGCAACGCGGTCACGAAGTCTTTGCTGCGAGGGCTGAAGAGGACTTTTGGTGCTGGCTTGGATGCGTAGTCTTTTTTTGCGGCCAAAGCAGAGAGACGAAGTAATAAAAGCTCGTCGAAAGCTAGGCGCCTACGTGCTAATTGAATATCTGTAATTTTATCGGGAAAATGAACTTGTTTTAGTGACGCCCCAATATCAATTAACGAATATTTTTTTTTGATATCGGTTGGTAGCCAATCCTGATGATTATTTAACAGTGGTAATACTTTATTTATTAATTGTCTTAAATTTCTTGATGTTAATCCCGCTGTCAAATGGTAATTTGGTACTAAACGAGCGGTGTGAATATTTTCTGTTAAGTTTGATTCATAAGTAGGATTATCAAGTTGTAAACCGTAATTGGTTTTTTTTAAAATTCCGGCCAAGAGGACGTGTTGGCCAACTTTTATCTGTTTGGCTAAATATGGTTGATTAAACCAAATGCATTTTACTGTGCCAGTACCGTCGGTAATTAGGGCCTCAGTTATACTCAGCCTTCTTTTAAATGACCTGCGACTTTGAATCAGCTGAACCTTGCCTTCAATAGTAACTTTGGTGTTTGTAGGTATTTTATTTATGGGAATCAAATGGGAGTAGTCTTCATAGCGGTAAGGTAAATGCCACAGTAATTCTTCGCAGGTATTGATATTTAGTTTTTTAAATTTAGCAAAAGTCGCCTCGCCCACGCCAGGTATATCTCTAATTGATGATTTTAAATTGAGCATATATATATTATGCCACAATTTTTAGTCTGGTGCCCTCGGTAGGAATCGAACCTACATTGCAAGCTCCGCAAGCTCGCGTCCTATCCATTGAACGACGAGGGCAAGTATGCAAAATTAAATAGCTTTAATAGCTTATGGTAAATTTGTTATTAAATCAAGTAGCTACTGAATTTTAAGTAAGCGGGAGAGTGCCTCTGAGGTTGGCTCGTCTTCTTTATCTAGATCTTCTCGTAAAAATTTAGACAACACCTCTCTTATTTTTAGGGGGTTGGTTTTAGCAAGCGGAACAGAAATTCTTGGCTGAATAATATTTTTAGGCTGGATATAAATAGAGTTAACGTGCGGTGGGCGGTAAGCTATCCAGAAAAAATCCAATTCTTTCCAAGTCCACAAACGACTGCTAACGACTACGCCTTCCTGATAAATACTAAATTCCAATTGATTAGGTTGGCGACGACTATCTATCCAAATAGTAGATATTACAAATATAACTATAACCGCAAATAGGTAATTTTTTTCCAGATATGAATAATATAGTACGCCGGCGGTTAACAGGGCGGCAATTACCCACCAAGTTCTAGTCCTTTCCACCATTCTAAATTCTGGAAAATCCCAACCCAACAGTTTATCGCCTAAGTTTGTCTCTGGTTCGGTATTTAAGTTAATAGCCATACTTTCATTATAGTGTTTGCGGGGGTGTTGGGCAATAAGGGTTATTAATGTTAATATTGTTTCATGACAATTGATAAAATATTTTTTAAAGAGCTCAGAGATAAGTACACGCTTAAGAATTCGGTCCGTCGTCAAGTGATGGCGTTATCAAGCGAGGCGCAACATTTAGCCAAGCAGGCTATTTTTGCTTTGCAGCAGGAAAAAATAAGTGTGGCCTTGGGATTGATAAAGGATTCAACAAAAAAATTAAAGCAGGGGGAAGCTTTGGGTAAAAAAATAGACGAGATTGAAACCAGAGGTAGTTTTAGACAAGCACAAGAGGAGTGGGTAGAGGCAAAATTATTTTATTCTTTAATGACCAGTGGTAAGGTTGGCGGTGTCACTGATTTTAAGGTTCCCTTAGAAGTGTATCTAGGTGGTTTAACCGACATGGTTGGGGAGGCAGCCCGGTTTGCGGTAACTGCAGCCACCAGAAAAGATAAAAAATTGGTTATAAAATTGGTTGAATCAGTTAAAGAAGTTATGGGTGAGTTGATTGCTATGAATTTGACTGGTTATTTGAGAAATAAATTTGATCAAGCAAAAAATGCCCTTCGTAAGTTAGAGGATATACTTTACGATCTTTCTTTAAAGGCTTAGCCTAATTCTGGGTAAAGAGGGTGTTGATCCGTAAGTTCTTTTACGGATTTTTTTGCATCCTCAATACTAATGGTTGATTTTATAACACCAGCAATCAGTCGGCCGATTATTTTCATGTCTTCCTCCTTAAACCCTCGCGTGGTTAAAGCTGGCGTACCTAGTCTTATACCAGAAGGGTCCAGTGGTTTTCTAGTATCATATGGAATCATGTTTTTATTAACAGTAATACCAACGCTATCTAGTAATTCTTGAGCTTGTTGTCCGGCAATACCTATATTGGTGAGATCGGCCAGAATCAAGTGGTTGTCTGATCCGTTAGTAATTAGTTTTAATCCATCATCCATCAGCGCGTCAGCTAGGGCGGCGGTATTTCTGACTATTTGTTGGCCATATAATTTAAAATCATCCGTACTAGCCTCTTTTAAGGCAACGGCGATGGCGGCGGTTTGGTGATTATGAGGGCCACCTTGTAGACCTGGAATAATTGCTGCGTCGATTAGTTCAGCGAGATTCCTTTTACTATCAGGGTGGTGAACGTCGTGCAATCTATCAATAACTTTTGGAACCAAAATTATCGCGCCACGTGGACCACGCAAAGTTTTGTGAGTAGTGGTGGTGACGACGTCTGCATAAGGAACAGGTGATTGGTGAGCGTCCGCAATTACTAAGCCGGAGATATGTGAAATATCAGCTAATAGGTAGGCGTTAACTTCCTTAGCAATCTCAGAGAATTTTGAAAAATCGATTTGCCTCGGGTAAGCAGTAGCGCCGCAAATAATTAACTTTGGTTTTTCTCTTACAGCAATTTCTCTGATAACTTCGTAGTTTAGTAAGTGGGTTTCTTTATCGACGCCGTAGTTTACTGCCTTATAAAACTTACCAGAAAAATTTACCTTGTAGCCGTGTGTTAAATGACCGCCTTGAGCGAGTTCTAAGCCTAGAATTGTATCTCCCGGGTTTAGCAAAGCAAAACAAACAGCTAAATTAGCGGGCGAACCGGAATAGGGTTGTACATTTGCATGTTCAACACCAAAGAGTTTTTTGGCCCGTTCCCGTGCTAAATTTTCTATTACATCAATAAATTCGTTGCCCCCGTAATAGCGCTTGCCTGGATAACCCTCGGAATATTTATTAGTAAGCACTGAGCCAAGAGCTTCCATTACTGCAAGTGAAGTGAAATTTTCTGAAGGAATCATTTCCAAACCCTGTCGTTGTCTGGCTAATTCCTTATTTATAGGAGCCGACAATTCAGGATCTTGCTTCGAGAGATACTTAAACATGACTTTATGTTACCGCGGATAGGGGTTTGCTGTCTATATTTGCGGATGTTGAGAACGTTATTAATTATCCACAAGACATGTCTTGACTAATTCGTATCATTGTATTAATGTGTTAATACAATGATACAAGGAAGAATATATTATGAAAATGGGAAAAAAATGGAATACAGAAGAAACTAACGAATTATTGGCAGCTATTCTTAAATTGAAGAATTTAGATGAGTGCCGCATGTTTTTTCGTGATTTGTGCACGCCTGATGAATTAGTGGACATGTCAGACAGATTTCAGGCGGTTAAAATGCTAGCTCGCAACATTGATTATCGTGAAATAGCTAATAAATTGGGAATGAGTACAACCACGGTTGCCCGCGTTGCGTATTGGTTAAAACAGGGAATGGGAGGGTATAGTTTAATACTGAAGCGCTTGGGTTTAAATCATCACCAGACCTTTTCAGCTCGTGTAGAGCGGTAAGCGGTGTTATTTAATATATTAGTACCCTCACCCCTCTTACATGAGAGGGTTTTTTGCTCTTTAACAATTTATATAAACAAATAAAAAGGTTTTTTATGTTCAAACTGGAAAGCGAGCAATGTCGTTCTTTGGGTGGAAAGGGGCCGCACAATTATTAGGCAACGCATTATGGGCGGACGCTAACCAGCGTCCGCCGATTATTCCACAACAATATAAAAAAAGGAAAATAATGATAGAAAATATTATTACTCAATTGCAGTGGAGGTGTCAGGGTAAGTATCGCTTGCGCCAATATTTACTTAATTATTTGCAGAAGGGGGTATGCGAAACAAAAGAGATTCAAATTATTACACCATGGTGTTTGAGTAAAAGCCTAGAATACAGATTTGCAAATTTTGGACGATTTGACGCGTTACGCAGTGAAAAAAAGGTAATAGAAGACTTCAAGTGGTTGCATAATTTACTGAACGAATCTGAGCTAATAATTAACCACTTCATTTTATTGATTGGTAGTAGTTCAGCAACCGGCCAGATTCCTAACCACGTTTCCAATAGTTATCATTTAATGTTGGAGGAATTGGTGAATTCATTCTCTTTAGATGTGCTTATTGAAAAGCGATCAACTGCTTTGGTTGATGAACGGGTTCGAGATGAACTGCTTAGTGATCCTTTGGGAGAGGGTATTAAACTGGAATTTAATAGGCGTTTACGCTTGGCTAAAAAAAGAAATATTTGGCTTACAAGAGCGCAAGCTTTGTCAGAAGCCGCAACTAGCGTTGCAGTGAAAGCTTCAGAAGCACGGTCGTTAGTAATGGAGTTTGGGGATTTTGCACTAATTCCAGTTGAGTATGTTGAAAGGTATCAATATCATAATTTAGGGGTAGATGGGTTTACTGACAGGCTACTTCCAATTACACAACCATATCCATGGCGCTTGTAAATAATAAGCGCCTTTTTCTTTTCAAAATCAAGAAAATACTGTAAAATAAGGGTATTAATCATTTTTTATTTTATATGATACGTAAAATATTGATTTCTATACTGGTCATCGTGAGTTTATTTGGAGTCACTTTTACTGCTTTGGCAGGGGGTAAGAACAATAAGGACGTATATATTCCCAAAGATCAGGTGATCGTTGGAAATTATTACAATGCTGCAGCCACAATTGAAATTGCAGGCAAAGTGGAAAGTGATGTGTATCTGGCAGGTGGCAACATCGTTATCTCTGGAGAGGTTGGCGGCGACGTCTTGGCGGTTGGTGGCAACATTAGGATTACTGGAAAAGTTAATGGTAACGTCAGGGCAATTGGTGGAACGGTAGATATCAGCGGTCCGGTTACTAAAAATGTATCAGTCTTGTCAGGCACGTTAATCGTTAGCGAAACTTCAAATATTTCTGGACACGTTTCGGTTATGACTGGAGCGTTAGATATGCGTGGGGCAATCAAAGGTAATGTTGATGCGGGAGTGGGTGATGCCATAGTAGCCGGGACAGTTGGTGGGCAGATGAAGTTAAATATTGATCGGGAGGGTGGTTTAAAAGTCAGAGAGTCTGCGATATTGGGTGGTTTAGAATATAAATCTGTTAAAGAAGCTGAAATTGCCAGTGGTGCTCAAATAAGTGGTGATGTTAAATATAATCCTTATACTTACAACCGTCGGCACGCTGGAACTAATTGGTTGGGTTGGTTGATTTCTATATTTTCACTGATTGCGGTTGCTTCCTTGTTCGTTGGAATAGTGCCTAAGTTGGTCAAACAAGTCGCTGTGGAGGCGTTTGAAAAGCCGTGGTTAAAAATTGGATGGGGACTCGTTTGGTTAATTGT
>CAYGFD010000003.1:0-25035 GCA_964349095.1 uncultured Gammaproteobacteria bacterium | reverse complement strand
TTAATGGCAAGCTGGTCAGAAAGCATTTTTAAGTCATACGATGTTAGGGGTATTTACCCGTCGGAGCTTAATGAGGAAGCGGTTAAACTTATTGGTCGAGTAGTGGCTGATTTTGTTCCCGGCGGTAAGGTTGTAGTGGGGCGAGATATGAGGTTATCTTCTCCCGCTTTACACAAGGCTTTGCTAGAAGGATTGGTGATGGCCGGTGCGATAGTGCATGATATTGGTGAGGTGCCAATTGACGCTGTTTATTTTTCTGTTGGTAAGTTTAATTATGATGCTGGCGTGATGATAACTGCTTCGCACAATCCGCCGGAATATAATGGTTTAAAAATTATTAAAAAAGGGATGCAGTGGGTACGCGGAAAAGATTTGGCAGAACTGGTAAACAAGGTAGGTGAGTCCTCAGCGAGTAAAATTGGTGAAGTGAATGAAAAAGATATTTGGTCAGATTTTATAAACCACCTTTTATCCTTCGTAAAAACATCTGAACTTAAACCTCTTAAGGTCGTAGTCGATGCTGGTAATGGGATGGCGGGTAAGGTGATACCCAAATTATTTGAAAATTTGCCATTCGCGTTAACTCCTATGTTTTTTGAACTCGATGGCGCATTTCCTAACCGCCAATCGAACCCTCTTCTACCAGGAGCGTCAGAAATGATAGCTAAAAAGATTGTGGAGGTTGGTGCCGATATCGGTATAATGTTTGACGGTGACACGGACCGAGTTTTCTTTTTAGATGAAAACGGTAAATTTGTTTCCGCAGATGTAACACTGCTGTTATTAGCAAAGGAATTTTTAAAACGCGAGCCTGGAGCGGCCATTGCGTATAATTTAATTTGCTCTAAAGCTGTTCCAGAATTTATAAATAAATGGGGAGGCAACCCTCTGCGTACCGCAGTTGGCTACGTTAATGTTACGGCGGCTCTAAGAGAAAAAGGTGGAATAATGGGCGGTGAGCTGTCGGCTCATTACTCTTTTAGGGATAATTATTTCTCTGATTCGGGGTTTATTGCAGCCTTGATGGTATTGGAATTTTTGAGCACTGAAGGGAAAAAATTATCACAATTAGTCGCAGATTATTCGCCCTATATTAAATTACCAGAAATAAATTTATTAGTTGAAAATAAACTAGAAGCAATAAACAGAGTAAAAAGACACTTTGTTGGATCTAAAATAGATGAGCTTGACGGAGTCACTGTTGAATATGATGATTGGTGGGTCAATGTTCGGCCATCAAATACCGAGCCACTCCTGAGAGTAACTTTAGAGGCCAACAATCCAAAAATTTTGGAAGAAAAAAAGGCAGAGGTTTTAAGTCTATTTAATTAATATGATAGGTGCTTTTGATTCAGGTATAGGAGGTTTAACCGTTGTTAAGGCAATTTGGGAAAGGTTGCCATCAATGCCGTTAATTTATTTTGGCGATACTGCCAGAACCCCATATGGCAATAAAAGTGCTGAAGTGGTAAGCGGATACGGTGTTGAAATAGCTGAATTTTTAATTAAACAGGGAGCCACAATATTAGTAGTGGCATGCAATACTGTATCAGCCGTTGGAATGGAAGCGTTGAGAAAAAAGTTTCCTAAAGTGCCGATTTTTGAAGTGATTACCCCAGCAGTTAGCAAGGTTAAGGAAGTTAGTAAAAAAAAGAGAGTGGGTATTATTGGTACCCGTGCCTTAGTGGGAAGTAATATCTATCCTTCATTGCTTAGTGGTTTTAAAGTTTTTCAAGAATCGGCGCCGTTGTTAGTCCCCTTAGTTGAGGAAAATTGGTTAGACAAACCAGAGGCAAAAAGAATAGTGAAAGCTTATTTACAACCATTAAAACAGCAGCAGGTTGATAGTTTGGTTCTGGCCTGTACGCATTACCCTTTGCTTAAAAAAGTCATTACACCACGCGCTGGTAAGCGGGTTACAATTATTGATCCAGCGGAAGAGACTGCAATAGCGTTGCAGAGTTATTTAGATGATAACCCAGATACCAAGCCGTTGGTTGGTGAGAGTCGGTTTTATGTTTCCGATGTCACTCCACATTTTCAAAAGATTGCGGAATTGTGGTTAAAGCGTAAAATTAAATTAGAGAAAGTAACATTATAATTATGGCAAATATAGTTTTTACAGAATTAGAAGGTTGGGAAGAGGAGCATATTAAAAACAGTCTTCCTGGGCACAACATAACTTTGATCCGCCGACCGTTGCAGAATCAAGATTATGATAGTTTTAAAAAGGTTGATATCTTATCACCGTTTATTTATACACCAGTAACCGCGGAATTGTTAGAAAAAATACCAGATATTAAGTTGATAGCCACTCGCTCTACTGGTTTTGATCATGTTGATATTAAGGAGTGCACAAAACGCGGGGTACGAGTGGTAAATGTTCCTTTTTATGGAGAAAATACAGTGGCCGAACATACTTGGGCTTTAATACTCGCTTTATCTAGAAAAATATTTCAATCTTACGAAAGAACCGAAAAGGGTGATTTTTCTATTGATGGATTACGGGGGTTTGATTTAAAGGGAAAAATTTTAGGTGTAGTAGGTTGTGGTCATATTGGTCAACACGTTGTAAAAATCGCCAAAGCCTTTGAAATGAAGGTGGTTGTTTTTGATCCAAAACCAAACGAAAGTTTAGCTAAAGAATTAGGTTTTGAATACCACTCTTTAGATGCGTTATTAAAGGAAGCAGATGTTATTACGTTACACGCGCCTTATAATGAGAAAACTCATCATATTTTAAATAAAGAAAATATGAGGTTAATTAAAAAAGGATCTGTTCTAGTGAATACCGCTCGGGGGGGGTTAATAGATACCATGGCTTTAATAGACGCGTTAAAAGATGGTTTATTAGCCGGGGCGGGTTTAGACGTTTTGGAAGAAGAGTGTGGAATAAAAGAGGAGAGCGAGTTATTGAGCCCTGAATTTCAAAAGAAATGCGATTTAAAATTATTGATTGCCGATCATGTCTTACTAGGGCGCGATGACGTTATTATCACTCCACATAATGCTTTCAATAGCCAAGAGGCAATATTAAGAATCCTCGATACAACAATTGATAATATAAAAGCCTATTTGGACGGTAAAATAATAAATGAGGTAAATAGCTAAATTTTTTATAAAAAAACACCGGTTTAATCCGGTGTTTTTAGTTATTAATGTTTTACAACAATCCCATTTTTTCTTTAACTTCTCTGAGGGTTTTATTAGCAACGACCTCAGCCTCTATTCGTCCCTTTTCTAAAATCTTTTTTATCTTATTTGGGTCTTTTGCTAATTCAGCCCGCTTGGCTTGGATTGGTTTTAATACCTCAATTATTGTTTCAGCTAGTAGGGGTTTAAATTCAGAATACTTTAGTTCTCCAGCCTGATATAACGCTTCTAGTTCCTTCTTTTTATCGCGATCAGTGGAAAGGTTCTTGTATAAGTCTAATAAATTTCGTCCGCCAGATTTCTGCCCAGCTATTGCAATACCAACGTCGGTAACGGCCTTTGATATTTTCTTTCTAACTATTTCTGGGCTATCTGATAAAGCAATATAGTGAGCTGCTCCCAGAGACTTAGACATTTTTTTATTTGGATCTGCTAGTGACATTACCCTAGGAACTGATGCTTCGTATGTTTTTGGCTCTTTGAAATAATCACCAAATAAACTATTAAACTTACGGGCGATCGTTCTAGTTAATTCTAGATGTTGGTATTGGTCTTCACCAACCGGTACTAAGTCAGGTTGATAAAGTAAAATATCAGCGGCCATTAATACTGGGTAGTTAAGTAGACCAGCGTTAATACCTTTTTGTTGTTCGGCTTTATCTTTGAATTGAGTCATTCTCTCCAAGTCTCCCAGAGGTGTGATGGTGTTTAGTAACCACGCCAACTCAGTATGGGCAGGGACTTGAGATTGAATAAATAGCGAAGATTTTTCCGGGTCAATGCCGGCAGCTAAGTAATCAAGAGTTAATTCAAATATTTTTTTGGGTAATTCTTTTGGTTCGTACGAGACGGTGATGGCGTGTAAATCCACAATACAAAAGAAACATGTATTATTTTCTTGTAGTAACACCCAATTTTGCAGTGCACCCAGATAATTTCCTAGGTGAAGTTCACCCGAAGGTTGAATGCCTGAAAGAATCGTCTTTTTTATAGGTAATGTCATATTATACTTCTATTATAACAGGTAATATCATTGGGCGCCTCTGTATTTTTTTAAATAAGAATTGACCAATATCGTGTTTTATTTTTTCCTTTAAGAAGGTATCGTCGCTTAGGGTTTTATTACCCCGATCGGCGATAAGTTTTTTAATATGTTGTCGGGTTTCATCAATAAGTTTTTTTTGGTCTTTCATATAAACAAAGCCACGGGAAATTATATCTGGACTAGTAACTAGCGCGCCAGTCTTATTATCAACCGTCGCGATGATGACCATCATGCCGTCTTCGGAAAGTATTTCTCTATCCCTTAGAACCACTTTGGAAACATCACCAACCCCTAAGCCGTCGACAAAAACATGTTCAATAGGAATTTTATGGGGGGCGACTATCAATCCACGCTTCGTCACTTCAGCCACACTGCCATTATCTAGAATGAAAATGTTTTGTTTTGGGAATCCAGTTGATTCGGCTACTTTAGCCCCTTCTTTTAATAAATAATGGTTAGCGTAAACAGGTAGGAAATATTTTGGTCTAACCTGTCGTAGAAGCATTTTAATATCTTCAATTAAAGCATGTCCTCCACCATGTACACCCATTATCTCTTTATGGATTACGTTATCGCATTGTCGATAGAGTGAGTCTTTTAATCTTTGGATTGTTCTTTCATTTCCAGGAATGACAGAGGAAGAGAAAATAATTGTATCAGAGCGTTGTAGTTTAATTTGCTTATGCTCGCGGTTAGCGATTCTCATTAATACGGCACGATCTTCGCCCTGTGCGCCAGTGCAGACAATTATTACCTTATTATCTGGGTAATCGTGTATTTTCTTAATATCTATTAGGGTGCTAGGTTTGAACTTTACATAACCAACTTGTTTAGCTATTTCAATATTGGTTTTCATAGAATAGCCATCAAGAGCTACTTTTTTGCCTAGTCGTTCTGCAATTTCAATAATCCAAGCAACTCGCTCAACCATTGAAGCAAAGGTTGCGATAATCATACGACCGGGTGTGCGCTCGATAAGTTTTTGAATATTACTATAGACTTCCCGTTCGGGCATTTGGTGGCCTTCTTTCGTGGAACCCAAACTTTCCATCATTAATAGTGATGGTGTTTGAGTGGTATTCCATTTAGCCAAATGCGAGAAATCAGTGGCCTGACCGGTTACTGGGCTATTGTCATATCGCCAATCTCCGGGGTGGATGACATTAATCATAGGGGTTTGAATAATAACTCCTAAAGCATCCATTATACTGTGAGTAACATCAAAGAAACTCAGGGAAAATGAACCGAGCTGTAATTTTTCATTCACTGACTTTATCTCGTGAGAACGCAACTGGCTTTCTAGTTTATATTCTTCTAGACGTCTACGCACTAATGCCAAAGTCATTTTACTAGCATAAACCGGTGGCCAGCCAAGGCGAGGCATCAAGTGGGGAATAGCGCCGATGTGATCTAAGTGCCCGTGGCTGATAATTACACCGCGAATATTTTTTTCCTTTCCTCGCAAATAGCGAATATCTGGAATAATATAATCAACTCCCGGCATGTTTTCTTCTGGGAACTGCAAGCCCATATCCAATATGATGATATCGTTTCCAAGTTCAAATACAGTCATATTGCGGCCGACTTCTTCTTGACCACCTAGGGGAATGATTCTTAATTTAATTTCACCCGTATTAGTAGTCGCCACAGCACCCGGTTGTTGTAATCGAGTTGTAGGAGAGTGGGGTCTAGGTCTACCTTGTGGCCGAGGGTTAAATTTTGGTTGATCTTTCTTATGAAAAAAACGTCGACGGGGATTGCCGCCTTTTAAGGACGTTTTAGTTGCTTCAAATAATTTTATATCCATAATTTTCTTTCTTAGGGTATCTGTAAAACTGTAAGTTTTCAGTGGTACCTGTTTTATTAATAATATGTTTGCCTCGTGGCGAGGACACTCGCTTTACGTGCTGGTGCCGGGAAGAGGACTCGAACCTCCAATCTCTTGCGAGAACTAGCTCCTAAGGCTAGCGCGTATACCAATTCCGCCATCCCGGCAATATTGAATTAATTTAGCGTAATTAATCTGCCGTAATTCTTTGCATTAATCTATACCAACTCCCAATGTCATTAAACCGATCGGCAGAAGAGTTTATTTCTTTAATGTCCACACCTTTAATTTCTTTGTCCAACACGTAAGAGAAGGTCGGGCTATAGAGAAATATTGCATACACTTGGTCAGCTAAAATTGCTTGGAAATCAGCATACTTAGCCGCTCGTAACTTATTGTCAATTGTTCGGCGCGCTTCTTCAACTGATTTATCAATTTGGGGGTCATTAAAGATTGATAGGCTCAAGCCGGGCGCCAGGTTTTGTGATGAGTGCCAAAATGCGTATGGATCAGGGTCAACACCTACGACCTCTGTTGCCATCAAAAGTTGATATTGTCTGGGATTAATAACGTCCCTTTGTAACTGGAAGATTGGCACAATATTTATTTGGGTATCAATCCCAACTGCCTGCCAATAATTTTTTATCATACTGGCCACGGCGATAAATTCTTGCCTTTCTGGAATAGTTAATGTGAGTGACAATTTTTCATCCTTTTTATATCGAATTCCATCTTCTTTCTTTTCCCAACCAAGCTTATTTAATAGTTCTTCAGCCCAACCTGGGTCAAAAGAATATTTTTTAATATCCTCGTTGTATCCTAGCGCGCCTTCTGTAATAGCACCGTCAATTACCCGGCCGTTGTCTTTTATCGCTTGCTCTAGTATTTCTGTTTTGTTAATAGCCACGGCTAGCGCCTGACGGAATGTTCGGTCCTTTAATAAAGCGTTGTTTTGAGGATTAAAAAATATAGCAGTGTATTGTGGTAATAATAATTTGTAAGTTGAATACAAACGTGAATTTATATCAGCCAAACTTTCTAAAGGAACTGCACCCAACCCATCAATAGTATTGTCTTTTAAGGCTTGTATAGCCGTTTCAAAATCTGGATAGAATTTAAAAGTGATAGTTTTTAAATAAGGTTTGGGATCGTGATAATAAGGATTTATTTCTATAACATAATTTCGTAAGCTTCCGTCTCGATCACTGCTTAGGTTTTTAAAACGATAGGGTCCGTTACTAACCGGCTTGGTATTATATTCTGAAAGTAGGAAGTTGGCTGGGGTTATATCTTGCCAAATATGACGAGGTAAAATTCCAAAAGTAAGGGTTGTCAAAAATGGTGCAAAAGGCTCGGCCAGTTCAAGTGTGATGTTTAGGTTATCAACCTTTTCTACTTTAATATTTTGTAGGCTACTAGCGAGCGGACTTTTAATGTTTTGATCTTGGATTAATTGAATCGTGAAAACGACATCATCGGCGTCTAAAGGTGCGCCATCTGACCAGAGCAAGTTATTTTTTAAAGTAATTGTGTATTTTTCTCCATCTGGGCTGACGGTATAAGATTCAGCTAAATCATTTATCAATTCTTTGCCACTGGTTTTGAAAAGTCCTGAAAAAATTAATTGCGATATGCTTTTATCAACTTGATTGGCTGAGCTGAATAAAGGATTTAGGGATCTGATAGTTCCAACAACACCTTCTTGATATTGACCACCAATTTTAGGTATTAATTCAGAATTGTTTAAATACCATCTCCAACCCAAACCGCTGATTGAAATAACAAAAATTATGAAAAACAAAAACAGAGACACCACCTCCTTCACTGTTAAAGTTTTTGGTAAAAGTTTTACCTGACGCCAAGATGGGCGTAGTTCACTAGAAGTGATGGTTTTGGTAATAGATACTGGTACTGGTCGATGTTTTAAATGCGACCACCAGCTAGTCACCGTTTGGAGCGAGCGCTGCCAAATGGTGGAAAAAATTTGAGCTAGGGTTCTTATACCTTAACTAAATAAAAATAAGCGAGCAAAAGTTAGGCCTAAAAATAACACGGCCAGGACTATAGTTGTAATGAAAATTCCCTTTTCTATACCTCTTTTTGTGCGGAAAACATTACCCTCACCGCCAAAAATTCCGCCTAACCCAGAACTTCTACTTTGCAGTAAAATACCAATTACCAGTAGGATAGACACAACAATTGTACTAATTTGAATTATTTTTTCCATTTTTCTTGATTTATGATTAGATAAAAAGACTCCCGGAGTCTTTGATGGACGATTATTAATATACTATAAGTAGGTTCTTTTGTCAATCAACCTGACTTATAGAGTATAATGAGGTAATGACTTTAAATTCCCATTGGTTAGATGAACTTAATAATGAGCAGCGTCAGGCAGTGGTTCACCAAGGCGGCCCGCTTTTGATATTGGCAGGCGCTGGATCAGGCAAAACTAAAACACTGGTCTACCGGTTGGTTTATTTAATTAAGGAAATGAAAGTTGACCCACGATCGATCGTGGCGGTAACTTTTACAAATAAAGCGGCTCAGGCGATGAAGGAACGCGCCCAGGGTTTGCTTGGTGACCAACAAGACTCTTTGCCATTAATTGGAACCTTTCATTCTATTAGTGCGCGCTGGCTAAGAAAAGAGGCTGTTAAATTGAATCGCAAAAATAATTTTACGATCTATGATGATGATGATCAAAGAAAGTTGATAAAACAAATTTGTAAACAACTTAATCTACCGCCAAAGAAATACGCTCCCGGTGTTATTCAATCTTTAATTTCTCGGGCCAAGTCGGACTTGATTACACCGGAAGAGTTTTTATTTTCCAGGGGTAATGAATATTTTAATAAAATAGTTGAACAGGTTTTCAAAATATACGAAGATAGGTTGAGGGGCGCTAACGCGTTTGATTTTGATGATTTAATTAACAAAATGGTTGAGGTGTGGAGTAAAGACCCAACTACATTAAGCAATTATCAAAATAAATTCACCCATCTCTTAGTAGACGAATACCAAGACACAAATAAAGCACAATATGAGTGGACTAGGCTACTGGCGCAAAAAAACCAAAATTTATCAGTGGTGGGTGATGATTGGCAATCCATCTATTCCTGGCGCGGTGCTGATTTTGGAAATATATTACGGTTTGAAAGGGATTATCCAAATGCCCGTGTTATTAAACTAGAGCGCAATTATAGGTCTACAAAAAATATTATTTCGGCTGGTAATGCCATAATGCAACCCGCGGTAATGCGCAGTGACAAAGTTTTATGGACGGATAATATGGTCGGAAAGAAAATAACCATCGTGGAAACTATTGATGAAAGTCACGAGGCTCAGTTTGTGTTGGGGCAGATATTAGCAGATGTCAGTTCGGACGGGGATATTACTATGATTCCAGAAAATATGGACGAGGGAGCGCTTAGTCTCAATTATGAACAAAAAAAATTATTATCACGTTACGCTATTTTGTATCGAACCAATGCGCAAAGCCGTATTTTGGAAGAAGCCTTTTTGAAGGCGGGCGTGCCTTATCAGTTGATTGGTGGGGTTAGGTTTTATGAGCGCAAAGAGATCAAAGATATATTGGCCTATTTAAAATTATTAGTTAATCCCTATGACGTTATAAGTTTTTCGCGTGCGATAGTAACACCACGGCGAGGGGTGGGGGAGGAAACGATCGATAAAATTATAGATGAAGTACAAAAATATAATTCCTCGCCGCTTGATATCTGTGAACGTGCAGAAAAAATCGGCTTACCTTTGAGTAAAGCAAAATTATTGGCTGATTGGGCTAGGGAGTTAAAGAGTTTTAAAAATAAGATAGAAGAATTATCCGCCAGAGATTTCATAACCGAATTAATAGCTGTCTTTGATTTAAATGAAGAGTGGGCAGACGGTTCGGTTGAGGGTGAGGCGAGATTAGAAAACGTTGAAGAATTTAAATCCGTAGCTAGTGAACGGGTGGGGGCGGATGGCGTTAAAGATCTGGGTCGCTTTTTAGAAGAAGTTTCTCTATGGCAGGATCAGGACCGGTTTAGTAGCGATACTAAAGGGGTTACTTTAATGACGCTTCATGCGGCTAAAGGGTTAGAGTTTCCGGTAGTATTTCTGGTTGGTGTGGAGGAGGGTTTATTGCCTCACAATAATTCAATAAGCAACCAGGCAGACCTAGAGGAAGAGAGGCGACTTTGCTATGTTGGTATCACTCGGGCAAAAGAACAGGTTTATTTAATTTATGCCAGCCTTAGGACGCTAATTGGCGCATCGTGGTTTGGTGTGCCATCCAGGTTTATCACAGAAATTCCGAACGATATCGTGGAATGGAAAAAATTGGAATAAGACTACACTCTTCGCAGACTGCGACGATGCTTAGATCTATAGAACGTTATTCCAAATCTATGAGCTTCATCTCTAAGTTCTTCGAGTAGCAATAGTGCTGGTGAGTTATCTGGTAGCTTAATTCCATGTTTTTTATCTGGCGAAAAAAGTATTTCCTCTCGTTTAGCAAGTGAGACTAGGGGGAGCTTAACTCTTTTTTTAATAAATAGTTTAATAATCGTATTAAGTTGGGGTTTACCACCATCGAGCATTATTAAATCTGGTTTAGGCCATTGTTTATTTTTTAGCCGCCTAGTTAAAACTTCAGCCATCATCGCAACATCGTTAGCGCCTTTAACAGTTTTAATAGTGAATTTTCGGTATTGTGATTTATCGATAAGTCCACTAGTTGCCACCACCATTGAACCGACCGCATGATTGCCCTGAATATTAGAGATATCATAACCCTCAATGCGGTTTGGAGTTCTTTTTAAATTAAGAACTTTTTGAAGTTCATTAATGCTAGCTGTTGAACGGGCAGATTTTTTTTGCCACATGGCTAAACTGTTATGTAAATAATTCTCAGCATTTTTTTTCGCCAGTTTGAGGAGTTGCGATTTTTTTCCCCTTGTAGGCACTATTGTATTAAAGTCGGAGGAAATTTTAATAGGTGTCAGAATCAGTTTTGGTTTGTCTGTGACTTGTGGGTAATATTGTCCAATAAAATCAGTTAATATTTCTTTTTCATTCATGTCTTTGTGTCCTAGTAAGACTTGGTCAGATTTAATTAATTGACCATGACGGACAACTAGTAAATTAATGGCTGATGTTTGTCGATTTATTTCTAAATTAATAACATCAAATGATTCGTTTTGATGGTATACAATTTTTTGTTTGTCTAGCAATCTATTTAATAACGTCAGTTGATTGCGCCAGATGGTGGCTTGCTCAAATCTTTTATTCGTTGAAGCTTGGAACATCTTTTGACTAAGTTCATGAGCCAGCTTTTTACCATTGCCAGTTAAAAAATCATGTAAACGGGTCAGTTGTTTTTTGTATGTTGCCTGGCTATTTTTGTTAAAGTTATGTCCTAGGCAGCGGCCTAACTTACTATCAAAGCAAGGTTTTTCGGGTGGATTATTGCAAGTACGGAGGCCAAGTATTTTTTTTAGTGAATACAAAATAGTGCGCGCCGCAAATGCCGAGGTGTATGGTCCATAATATTTATATCCTTTGTTGAGCCGTCTTCTGGTTAAATCAACTCTGGGGTAGGTTTCGCGTGAATCAATAGCTATATAAAGCCAATTTTTATCGTCTTTTAAAACAATGTTGTACGGTGGTTGATGTTGTTTAATTAAATTATTTTCTAAAAGCAATGCTTCATTTTCACTATCTACTACCGATGTTTTTATCTCAGTAATTTCATTGACCATATTCATTTTGGCAGCTGTAAGGTTTGAGCTGGTTCGAAAATATGAAATGACTCTTTTTTTTAAAGATTTTGCCTTTCCTACATACAAAAGCCTGCCATCCTTATTGTAGAATTCATAAACACCTGGGTTTGATGGCAAATTTTTTAATTGCTCCTGTAGTAGTTTCGTCATAGTATTATTATAGCTCTAAACATTGACAAAAAATACAAAAAATGTAAAATAGACCGTTACGTTCTTTTTAATCAACCACAATAAATAGAGGAGAGCATATGCAAATCGAATTGCAAATCAACACAGCGGAGAGTACATACCCTGCACTAAAGGGTGTTACGAATACTGGTGAAGTGAGTGATGGTTTGCGTAAGGCCATCGGCGAGGCGGTTGGTATGACACAACCCGACACCTGGACAACGGCCATCGCGGTGACCGACACAGTTACCGTCTTCAAAACGACCTGTACCGTTCCCAAATCAATCGATGATGCGACCTTGCGGTCGCGCCTGCGGGGACTCGGCGTCTGCTTTTCCTGAACAACCAGTCGCTAGTTGGCGATTATTTAAGGCAAATCTATACATCCATGATTTGCCTTTTTTTATCCAATACTTGACCTAAGCAAAAATATATAGTAGACTGTCTTCTGCTTTTACTTAAATAATTTCTTGTGCCAAAAAACAAAGATTTAAATCAGAGCGTAGCCCAGTATTTAGTTGTTAAGGGAGCTAGGGTTCACAACTTAAAAAACGTTGATGTATCTTTGCCGCGCAATCAATTGGTGGTAGTAACCGGCCTATCGGGGTCGGGTAAGTCATCACTGGTTTTTGATACTATTTATGCTGAGGGCCAGCGACGCTATATAGAATCTCTGTCGTCTTATGCACGTCAGTTTTTAGGCATGATGGATAAGCCCGATGTTGATCAGATAGAAGGTTTAAGCCCAGCAATTTCCATTGATCAAAAATCAGCTTCCCATAACCCTCGTTCAACTGTCGGGACGGTCACCGAAATTTATGACTATTTAAGATTACTTTATGCTCGTGTTGGTATCCCACACTGTTATAAATGTGGTCGTGAAGTTTCTCGGCAGACGATAGATCAAATAGTAGATCGTATTTTACAGTTACCAAAAGGAACGCAATTGTCATTACTTGCTCCAGTAGTACGTGACCAAAAAGGTGAGCACAAGCACATGATCGCCGAGCTCAAAAAAGCTGGTTATGTTCGTATTCGTCTTGATGGCAACTTAATATCATTGGAAGAGGCCGAGAATGTTAATGTTGATAAGCAAAAAAAGCACAATCTTGAGGTTGTGGTAGACCGAGTAACCGTATCAAAAGAGGTTGATGATATAACTCGTTTAACTGATTCGATTGAAACAGCTATGGACTTAGGAGATGGGTTATTAATAGTCACTCAGGCCGAATCCAAGGAAGAGATTTTATTTAGTCAGCATTTTTCTTGTCCCAACTGCCATATAGATTTACCGGCCATTGAACCCAGAAATTTTTCTTTTAATTCACCTCATGGCGCTTGCGCCAGTTGTACCGGTCTGGGAACTAAATTAGAGGTAGATGCTGATTTAGTAATGCCGAACAAAAAACTTTCACTAGCCCAGGGAGCTATTCGTCCTTGGTCGCGAACCGCCACTAATCAAAATTGGTACTACCGCATAATGGAAGCGATGGCGCGAGAAAACGGTTTTTCTGTAAATGTACCAGTATCGCAATTGACCAAAGACCAAATGCAAAAAGTATTATTTGGTACTGGCACCAAGTCTTACAATGTAAATGCTGGTTATGAAAATCAAGGTAAAGTCAGAGAATTTTTAACCACTTTTGAAGGGGTTATTCCTAATTTGGAGCGTCGTTACAAGGAAACAGAGTCAGATTATATCCGTAGCGAAATTGAGCGTTACATGAGAGTTTATGCTTGTCCTTTATGTCAGGGTAAGCGCTTAAAGCCAGAAATGCTGGCCGTTACTATAAATAAAAAAAATATTTCCGAAGTGACTAATCAAACGGTTGATGGTGTGATTGATTTTGTCAAAACACTATCAAACGATAAGGTGTTTACGGCTAAGCAATTAAAAATCGCTGGGCAAATATTAAAAGAAATTTTAGCACGCTTAAGTTTTTTGGCAGATGTTGGGTTAAATTATTTGACATTGGATAGAGCAGCCTCAACCTTATCGGGTGGAGAGGCACAACGTATAAGACTTGCCACACAAATCGGCTCTTCTCTAGTGGGTGTAACTTACATTTTAGATGAGCCATCAGTTGGTTTACATCAACGTGATAACGATCGTTTAATCACTACTTTAAAAAGATTACGCGATATTGGTAACTCAGTTATTGTGGTTGAGCATGATAGAGAAACTATGTTGGCGGCCGACTATTTGGTAGACGTTGGTCCGGGTGCTGGCAAACACGGTGGTGAAATAGTATCTAGCGGAACACCTGATGAGGTGGCTCGAGATAAAAACTCCTTAACCGGGAAGTATTTGTCAGGTAAATTAGAAATCGAGGGTCCTAAAAAGTACCGTCCAGGTAATGGCTCTTCTTTGACTGTGGTAGGGGCCCAAGAATTTAATTTGAAAAATGTTAATTTAAAATTACCATTAGGTAAATTTGTTTGTATTACCGGCGTTTCTGGTTCTGGTAAATCAACCTTGATAACCGATATTTTATCTAGGGCTTTATCTCAACATTTTTACAAATCAAAAGAACTACCGGGTAAACATAAAGAGGTTAAGGGTTTAGATAATATTGATAAGGTAATTACCATTGATCAATCGCCAATAGGCAGAACACCACGATCTAACCCCGCCACTTATACTGGGGTATTTACTTATATACGTGATTTATTTGCTGAGTTGCCAGAAGCCAAAATAAGAGGTTACAACCCTGGGCGTTTTTCCTTCAATGTTAAAGGTGGTAGGTGTGAGGCCTGTGAAGGCGATGGCTTAGTTAGGATTGAAATGCACTTCTTACCTGACGTGTATGTAGAGTGTGAAGAGTGTCATGGTCGTAGATACAATAAACAAGCCTTAGAAATTCATTATCGCGGGAAAAATATTTCCGACGTGCTTGAGATGACAGCAGAAGAAGCAATGAAATTTTTTACTAACATACCAGTAATTCACGATAAGCTAAAAGTATTATGTGAAGTGGGATTGGGGTACATTCACCTTGGTCAAAGCGCCACTACTTTATCAGGTGGCGAAGCACAGCGCATAAAATTGGCAACCGAGCTATCTCGACGCTCAACCGGAAAGACTTTATACATCTTAGACGAGCCAACCACAGGTTTGCATTTTGAAGACATCAAACGCTTATTGCATGTATTAAACGAGCTAGTTGATAGGGGCAATACCGTTTTAGTTATTGAACATAACTTGGACGTTATTAAGAGCGCCGATTGGATAGTGGATTTGGGTCCAGAAGGTGGAGATAAAGGCGGAGAGATAATTGCTGAAGGCACGCCAAGTGAGGTAGCAAAAGTAAAAGGGAGTTATACCGGACAATGGTTAAAGAAAATAATTTAAAAATACCTTCAAAAGAGGTATTTTTTAAAATCAGTAAATCTATTTTTCCCAATTAAAATTGTGTCCAAAATGTCCCCAGCGAGCGGTTTGTTCAAAAATCGGTTTTTGTAAATCAAGCGATTTAATTATTCCGGAGGGGGTTAGGTCGTATCCAGTCACCATCTCTTCCTGGCCGTCAACAATCACAGTCGCTTGTGTTGGTTGTTTTTTACCAATGGCATAGGATAGGTAACAAAATACCTCATGTGTTCCTGGATTTTTTTTCAAATAATCAATAGCGATTTTTCTCGCCATATAAGCACCCGATCGATCAACTTTCGTAGCATCTTTTCCTGAAAAACAACCACCGCCTACGGGTACGCGTGGGCCGTAAGAATCAATCACGATTTTTCTACCTGTAAGTCCAGTGTCGGCATCAAATCCGCCAGTAGACCATTCGCCAGCTGGATTTAAGAAGGTCTCAAAATCGTAATCTATAGACCAATTTTTTTTCCAACCGTCAACATGTTTTTGTAAATCATCACTCTTAGCCTGACAAAAACTAGCTACTAGCGATATAACTTTATTCGTTTTCGTATCGTAAGTAACTTGAGTTTTTCCGTCGTGAGGAAATTGCTCGTAAATAGACTGACATAGAGTTCGGCTGAGCATTATTTCTTTAGGCATCAGCTCCGGTGTTTCACTACAAGCATAACCAACCATAATTCCCTGATCACCCGCACCGCCAGCGTCTACTCCATGGCCGATTTCTGGGGATTGTTCAATAATATTTGTTTGTAAGCCAGTGTGTGGTGTAATACTTTTCACAATAGCAGGTATATCAACGTAGGCATGGGTTGTTAATTCTCCCGTAATAGTAATAACGCCATGACCACCCATAGTTTCGATAGCGGCTCTTGTGTTCTGATCTTGTTTTAGACAAGCATCAAGAATCGAATCTGATATTCGATCACATAACTTATCTGGGTGGGATGGGCTGACAGTCTCAGCTGTTATTATCATAATATGATTATAGGCGACTTTGGGCGGGCTTTTCAATAAAGCTTCATCAGGACATAATGATAATATGAATATAAAACTCGGGCAAATTAGGCTTTATTTATTTTATTTATTGATATTCGCTTTACCCTGGCAAACGCGGTGGATTATTAGGGATCCTTATTTTGGTGGTGAACCTTGGGAATATGGAAGGATTTCTTTGTATTCGTGGGATATAATTTTGTTGGTATTGATAATTGTTTCATTACCGCTTATCTGGACTACCATTAGGGGCGATAAAAAACAAAGCGTCAACTTTAATTTCTTTTCATTTGAATTTTGGAATCGGAGTTTCATTTTTTTCCTACTTGGTTTTTTTACTTTAGCTTCAGTAATTTGGTCTAGCGATAAAAATTTAGCACTTTATTGGGTTTGTCGATTTCTTGAGGCGGGCTTGCTGTGGTGGTTGATTTATATTTTAAAGCCCGCATGGGTAACGGTCTGCAAATCATTAGTCTTTGCCGGTAGCCTACAGGCCGTATGGGCGATTGGACAATTTTTAACTCAAACCTCTTTTGCCAATAAATGGCTTGGTGTGGCGCTGCATCCTTTGACTCAAGGCGGAACGTCAGTGGTTATGAATGAATATGGGCGATGGTTGAGAGCCTATGCAGGACAGGTTCACCCTAATGTGTTAGGTGGATTATTAGTCATGACTTTATTGGCAACCATTTGGGTATATGTAGAAAAGGCAAAATTAAAAAGTGGAAAAATTTATTTATTCCTTTTCTTTATTCAGTTGATTGGTTTATTTTTTACTTTTTCTCGTGGGGCGTGGATTGCTTTATTTGTCAGCATTGTATGGTGGTTGTGGAAAGAAGGTGAGGAGAGAGTATATTTAAAAAAAATATTCGTAATGTCGGGTGTAGTGATAGTATGTTTAGGAATAATTTACTGGCAGCCAGTTAGTGGCAGGTTTTCTGGTGCTAGTTCTCTAGAGCAGCGTTCAATTGAAGATAGAAAGGGGAGTATTAGGGAGAGTCAATATTTACTGAGGGATAATTTATTATTAGGGGTGGGGGTAGGTAACTATACTTTTGCTTTAGCACAAAGCAAGCCGTCACTGCCAGCTTGGCGTTATCAGCCAGTTCATAATATTTTCTTACTAGTATTAACAGAGCTCGGTGTTTTCGGTCTGGCGTTATGGCTATTTGTTGTAGGTGGCTTTATGAAAGCAGCGCATTTTAGGTCGAAATATATAGTTTTTATTATCCCTATATTTTTTATAGCTTTATTTGACCATTATTGGTGGACTGCGCCATCCATGTTCTTATTGTTTTGGTTAATGTTTTTTTCCAATTATTTCATACGCGAGCAACAACCTTGACAGGCTTATTTTAACTGGTTAAAATAGCAATACGTTCGTTATTAGCACTCTGTAAGTTAGAGTGCTAATTCAAACTCTAATAATTAAATTATTTATTATGCAGCTAAAACCTTTAGCCGACCATATTGTGGTCAAGGTAACAAAAGAAGACAAAACAACAAAATCAGGAATAGTATTACCCGATACTATCAGTGATGAAAAAAAAGAAACTGGCGAAGTCGTCTCTGTTGGTCCAGGAAAGATACTAGACAATGGTCAGCGTTCGGCCATGGAAGTAAAGCCAGGTGATAAAATTTTATTTAAGAAATACTCACTGGACGAATTCAAGATTAACGACGCGGAATTTTATACCGTGCAAATGTCCGATGTGATTGCGATCATTGAGTAATATTTGTAATTCTTGATTCTTAATTCATAATTCAAAAAAACTATGGCTAAACAAATTAAATTTAATGAAGATGTTAGAGCCTCTTTAAAAAGGGGTGTAGATAAATTGGCTAATGCGGTCAAAGTTTCCCTCGGCCCTCGAGGTAGAAATGTTATTTTAGATAAAGGCTATGGCGCGCCGACTGTAACCAATGATGGTGTGACGATTGCTAAAGAAATTGAACTTGAAGATAAGTTTGAAAATATTGGTGCCCAGTTAGTACAGGAGGTTGCCTCCAAAACTAACGATGTAGCTGGCGATGGTACAACGACTGCTACTGTTTTAGCTCAGGCTTTAATACATGAGGGTTTTAAAAATTTAGCTGCCGGCGCCAACCCTCAAGCTCTAAGACGAGGGATTGAAAAGGGTGTTCAGGCAGTAGTTCAAGAGCTAAAAAAACAAGCCAAGCAAGTGGCAAGCAAAGAAGAGATTGCTCAGGTGGCCTCTATTTCAGCTAATGATGATGAGGTGGGGCAAGTGATTGCTGAGGCAATGGAAAAAGTTGGTAAAGATGGAGTAATTACAGTTGAAGAGTCTCAGGGCATGTCTATTGAGAAAGAATTTGTTGAAGGTATGCAATTTGATCGCGGTTATGTTTCGGCTTATATGGTTACAAACTCAGAAAGAATGGAAGCGGTTTATGAAGATCCATATATCTTGGTGACTGATAAAAAAATTGCTTCAGTTCAGGAAATATTGCCACTGCTTGAGAAGATTGCTCAATCAGGAAAAAAAGAATTAGTGATAATTGCTGAAGATGTAGAAGGTGAAGCGTTGGCAACTTTTGTAGTAAACAATATAAGGAAGACTTTCACCACACTTGCGGTCAAGGCCCCGGGTTTTGGCGATAGGAGAAAAGAAATGTTACAGGACATCGCTATACTTACCGGAGCCACGGTAATTACTGAAGACGTTGGTCTAAAATTGGATGCGGTTGGTTTAGATATGCTTGGTGGTGCTAGAAAAGTAATTGCTAAAAAAGATGAAACGACCATTGTTTCAGGTAAAGGCGATGAAGCTAAAATTAAAGATCGAATTAGTCAGATTAAAAAAGAGATTCAAAATACTGAATCAGAATTTGATAAGGAAAAATTACAAGAAAGACTAGCAAAACTCTCTGGTGGAGTAGCGGTATTAAAAGTGGGAGCGGCTACAGAAACCGAGATGAAAGAGCGCAAATTTAAAGTCGAGGACGCGTTACACGCAACTCGCGCCGCTGTAGAAGAGGGTATTGTCGTTGGTGGCGGTGTGGCAATTGTTAGAGCCTCCAAAGTTTTAGCTCAGGTAGAACTACCGGCCGATGAAAAGGTTGGTGTCAATATTTTAATGCGGGCATTGGAAGAGCCGCTAAAACAGATTGCTGAGAATGCTGGCAAAGACGGCGCGGTGGTGGTTGATGAAGTAAAACGTCACGAAGGAAATTTTGGTTATAATGCGGGCACCGATACTTTTGAAGATTTAATTAAGGCGGGTGTAGTTGATCCAGTTAAAGTAACTCGTTCAGCTTTGCAAAATGCTGCTTCGATTGCCGTAATGTTTTTAACCACTGAAGCTGCGGTTGCTGACTTACCAGAAAAGAAGGATGAAAAGATGCCATCTGGTATGCCGGGTGGTATGGATATGGGGTACTAAAATTTGTTTCTAGTCGTAGTTAAAAGCCTCGCCTACAAAGCGGGGCTTTTAGTTTAGTGGTTTTTTCTTTATAATTAATAGAGAATATGAAAGCTGACAATGCTAATTCAATCACTTTATCCGGCCAGCCAGTGCGTTTTTATATTGACCGAGCAGAAATCCCTTGGTCAATTTTTGCCTTAGTGATTTTATGTGTGTATTTAGCCAGTCACTGGATTGACTGGGGGTATTTAGATTTTTTGGCGCCAGTTTCACTAGTAACGCAAATAGTAACAGTCATCGGCGCAACTTATTATTTTAGTTGGCAAGAAAAATGGCCTTGGACGGTAACCGCTAGTTATTCCTTGATCTTAGGTTTATTTATGGGTTTGTGGTCTTCGTTTATGGCTTGGATTAGGTTTTGGGATTTCTGGCTGTTTTTCAACATAGTAGTAGAAACTTTAATATCCGCCGTTCTTGCTTTAGCCGTTGCCAGCGCGGTTATGGTAATATTAAAATTAATTGTTAAATTTAAACCACTAATCAAATTGTAATATGGCAGTATCAAGATCTAAATTATTTGTTCTACCTTTTTCTCAAATATCTATTAAAGACATCCCATTGGTTGGCGGAAAAAATGCCAGCTTAGGGGAGATGTATAGAAAATTAACTCCGCAAGGCGTGCCGGTGCCGAATGGGTTCGCGGTCACGGCTTATGCTTATCGCTATTTATTGAAAAAAGCGGGAATGAAACAAGCGATTCAAGATATTCTCAAGGGTTTAAATGTTAAAGACGTGAGAGATTTACAAAGGCGCGGTAAGGCGGTTAGGGAATTAATTTTAACAGCCCGTTGGCCTAAGGAGTTGGAATCAGCTATTCGAAAAGAATACAGGGTTTTGAGTAAAAGTTTTGGAGTGAGTGCTACTGACGTAGCGGTTAGGTCTTCGGCGACAGCTGAGGATTTACCAGACGCTTCATTTGCTGGTCAACAAGAAACTTATTTGAATATTAAAGGTGAGCAAGAGGTAATGATTGCGGCTAAAAAATGTATTTCTTCCTTATTTACCGATCGCGCTATTTTTTACCGAGTGACCAAGGGTTTTGATCATTTTGAAATAGCTTTATCGGTTGGTGTGCAAAAAATGGTGAGGTCAGATAAGGGTGCCTCTGGAGTCATGTTCACCATTGATACTGAGTCAGGTTTTAGAAACGCTGTGCTTATTAACGCGGCCTATGGTTTGGGAGAATTTGTAGTTAAAGGAGCGGTTAACCCCGATGAATTTTTTGTTTTTAAGCCAACTTTAAAAAAAGGGTTTAAGTCTATAATTAGTAAACAACTTGGCTCTAAAGAAGTAAAACTTATTTATAATAATAATTCTAGTTATCCAACCAAGAAAGTTACTGTTAGCCAAGAAGATAGACAAAAATATTGTTTGACCGAAAAAGAGATTTTACAATTGGCGACCTGGGGTATGAAAATCGAGGAGCACTATAAGAAGCCAATGGATATTGAATGGGCTAAAGATGGTATCACCAAAAAATTATTTATTGTTCAAGCTCGTCCCGAAACAGTTGAAGCTGTTAAGTCATTAACCGTTCTTGAGCAATATCAATTAAAAAAGAAGGGTAGGGTATTGGTGACTGGCGCGGCGGTCGGATCTAAAATTGGGCAAGGCGCTGTTAGCATTATTCGTTCGGTAAAAGAAATAGATAAATTTAAACCCGGCTCAATATTAGTAACACTCATGACTGATCCCGACTGGGTACCAATTATGAAGCAAGCATCAGCAATTGTGACTGACGAGGGAGGGCGCACCTGTCATGCGGCGATTGTTTCTCGAGAACTTGGTATTCCGGCAATTGTTGGTACACAAGTGGGTACTAGGAAATTGAAAAATGGTCAGATGGTTACAGTCTCTTGTGCTGATGGCGCAATTGGCAAGGTTTATGAAGGTAAGTTGCCATTTAAGGTAAAGAGAACTGATTTGAAAAATGTGGGAGCCACGAAAACTAAAATCATGGTCAATATTGGCGAGCCAGATCAGGCATTCAGGTATTCTTTCTTACCGCACAGTGGTGTGGGATTAGCTCGTGAAGAATTTATTATCAATTCTTTAAAGATTCACCCTCTAGCACTGCTGGCATATCCAAGGTTGAAAGATAAAAAAGCTGTTCAGATAATTGAAAAAATGACAGTTGGTTATAAAAATAAGGCGGATTATTTTGTTGATAAACTAGCTGATGGGGTAGGTATGTTGGGGGCAGCGTTTTATCCTGAAGATGTGATTGTCCGATTGTCTGATTTCAAAACAAATGAGTACGCTAACTTAATTGGTGGTCGTCAGTTTGAACCGGTTGAGGAAAATCCAATGATTGGTTGGCGCGGCGCATCACGATACTACGACCCAAAGTTTGAAAAAGCATTTAGACTAGAGTGTAAGGCATTAAAAAAAGCACGTGACGTGTTTGGCCTCACTAATATAAAAGTGATGGTGCCTTTCTGCCGTACTGTTGAAGAGGGTGAAAAAGTTTTGGGTATTATGGCCCAGGAAGGTTTGAAGCGAGGAAAGAATGGCTTACAAGTTTATGTAATGTGCGAGATTCCAGCCAATGTTATTTTGGCCGAACGGTTTGCAAAAATCTTCGACGGCTTTTCCATTGGCTCTAACGATTTAACTCAACTAACACTTGGTATTGATAGGGATTCTGGTATTTTAAAAATCGCCGGCGTTAGTAATGAAAAGAATGATGCTGTTAAAACTTTGATTAGTCAGGTTATCGCAGTTGCTCATAAGGCAAAAAGAAAGATTGGTATTTGTGGACAAGGCCCATCTGACTTCCCAGACTTTGCCGAATTTTTAGTTAGTCAGGGTATAGATTCTATTTCATTAAACCCAGATACGTTAGTACCGACCAAGATACGTATCGCCAAGTTCGAAAAAACTTTAAAAAGAAAGTAAAACAAAAAAATAAAATAAACTAGTTGACTTATCAGCTAGTTTGTTTTATTATCAAAAAAATTCACGAATAATAGTTCTTTCAAATTCAGGAGAGTATATGGTAGAGATGATGGTGAATGGGCAGAAGCCATTTAAGAAACCGCTAACCGCTGGTCAACTGGCCAAGCTCATTGGTTTTTCCAAGAAGTCAGTTTTGAACTGGATTCATAGTGGGGCCATTAAGGCCCACCGAACCGAGGGGCGACATTTTCGTGTCTGGCCGGCTGATGTGCATGAGTTTATTATGACACGCCAGCTTGGTATTCCTTTCAAGTTTGTGGATGTTCGTTTTCCTCAGGCAGTTATTTATGACATCGATAGTAGGCGAACCGCAATTTTTCAACAAATAATGAAGGAGGTTTTTGATCACGTGAAATGTGAGTGGACCACTAATCCACTCTATGCGGCTTTTCGATGCGCCGATGTTCATCCTAATTATCTGTTTATTCATCCGAGCATAGATTCAAGCGAGGCTTTTCATTTGGGCCAAATTTTAATCGAGGCTCGTAAACGTTTTCCGATTAAGGTTATTGTCTTGGGTCAGCCTGGGCCAGATTTACAGTTTATGAAGCCGCAGTTTTTTGATGATGTCATTTTAGAGCCTTGGTCCGCGGTAGTTTCAAACGAAACTCTTTCTAAGTTATCGAAGATCATTAAGTAGTTTCCTAACCCACTAAATACCAACTCTATAATTGGAGTGACATGAATTCATTCAATCAAGACGTGGATGAAAAATTTGAGGCGCTGAAAACTATTTTGCGCCAGAAAAACGGATTAATCCCGGCTGGTCTTCAGTGGGGAAGCGGGGTTAGCCACGTGGAGGTGCGCATACCTCGCAAGGTGCTCAAATCCGGACACGGGGAATTTGTTCCCGCGCCCGGGGTGGATCGTTCTTCGAACGGTGAGTTTGTCCTCTTGCGAGGATCTGATCCCAAGCCCGTGGGCGAGAGCGCCATTGCTCTGCTCGAGAAATTTCGGTTGTAGTCTTCTTCTGCTCTTTTGCTTTCAAGCCTCGACGCTAATACAGGTCGGGGCTTTTCTTTTTACCTTATAAATGTTAATGTGTAAGCGCTTTGCGTATTTATTTTAATATTTGGAGAGGTCGCATAGTGGTCTAGTGCGCTTGCTTGGAAAGCAAGTGTGTCGCAAGGCACCGGGGGTTCGAATCCCCCCCTCTCCGCCAGCATATGGAATCGCCAGTAGATCAAATTAAATCTCGCCTTGATGTTGTCGATGTTATTTCTGAGTACGTGCAACTCAAGCAGTCGGGACAAAATTGGAAAGGGGTGTGTCCATTTCATAGTGAAAAAACACCCAGCTTCATGGTGCACCGTGAAAAGCAAATATGGCATTGTTTTGGTTGTAATTCTGGCGGCGATATTTTTGAATTTGTAAAAAAAATTGAGAACATAGAGTTTCCGGAAGCCTTAGAGATATTAGCTCGCAAGGCTGGTATTGAGTTAAAACAGTATGATAAACAGGAAAGTGGCCAGAAAACTCGAGCTCTGGAGATTATAAATGAGGCAGATAATTATTTTCACGAACAACTACTCAAGTCTAACAACGCTAGTGTTGCTCGAGAGTATTTGCAGGGTAGGGGAATCGATATAGAGATAGCCAAAACCTTCCATTTGGGTTTTGCGCCTGATGCTTGGGAGAATTTATCTAAATATTTAATAGATAAGGGTTATAAAGCAGCCGAGTTAGTGAGTATTGGTTTAGCCGTACAACATTCTCGAGGCAGTGTTTATGATAAGTTTCGTGATCGCATCATGTTCCCAATACAAGATATCCATGGACGCACGATTGGTTTCGGCGGTCGTCTATTAAAAAATAAAACCGAAGAACCGAAGTACATGAACTCTCCACAAAGCTTGGTCTATAATAAAAGTTTTGTGCTTTATAATTTAAACAGAGCCAAAACTGCAATTAAAGAAAAAGGTTATGTTGTTTTGGTAGAAGGTTACATGGATGTAATTGGTTGTTTTCAAGCCGGAGTTACTAATGTGGTTTCCACATCGGGCACAGCTTTAACAACTGAACAAATAAAAATATTAAAACGATATGTGAACGAAGTTCGCTTGGCTTTCGATGCTGATTTAGCCGGACAGTCTGCTGCCGAGAGGGGTATTGATTTGGTTTTGCAAGCTGATATGGAAGTAAAAATTATTACCATGCCTGACGGTGAGGATCCAGACACTTGGTCAAGAAAAAATCCTGAAAGTTTTATTGCTTCGATAAATGATGCCTTACCAATCGGTGATTATACTTTGCAACATGTTATTAAAAAAATAGACACTTCA
>CAYGFD010000002.1:30912-33520 GCA_964349095.1 uncultured Gammaproteobacteria bacterium | reverse complement strand
TAATAAACCTAGGGTGCTTAGTGGAGATAATCTGGAGTCCGCAACTCCATCAATGGCAGCGGCTGAGGCGGAGGCAGTGCACGAGACTAAGTTGGAGCAGCTGACTGGCCAAGAAAATAAAAAAGAAAATTGGGTTGACAATACTACCGGTATTGAATTTAGTCGTCAATTAACAATGGAGGAAAATAAATTTAAGATGGATATAGAAAGTAAAATATTTGGAATACTGACTGCTCGGGCAGAGCGACACCCCCAGTTTTCTTCAAGTTTAGATAAGGAAAAATTCAAAGCGATGTTTATAAGTCAGGGGTTAAAGTACCCGGCAATAATAGAATCACTTAAGAATGAATTCATTAAAGTGGGCTTACCATTAACTGCAACAGTTGAAACTATTAAAACAATAGGGCTAGAGGTACCACCAGGTTTCCCGCCTAATGCAGAGGTAATTACACTGAACGAATGGACAACAAAATATGAAACAAATATTCTAGATTATAGAGAAGAGTATGTAAATAAGGATTATTTCACAAAGGATTGGCCGGCTATAGGATCACGCGGGCATAGAACTAAGTGGGGGGAGATAAACGGTCCTATGGTTTGGTGTGATGGGAAGTATGCAATTTTTCAAACTCCTCAAGGGAAAGTAAAAGTTCTTTTTGAAGATCTACTGGATCCAAGTGGGCGTCCGTATAAAGAGCGTAACAACCGTCAGAATAATATTAGAGAACATCACCACGAAGAAACCGTCTCTCGACCGCGGGGCCATGTTTCAAAATCAGGATCTCGATATATGTCTTCGGGTCGGTAAGTTATATTTAGAGAATCACTATCAGTTTAAAAAATTTTGCTATAATTAATATATATGAGTCACGCTAAACCATTACCAAAAGAATTTACCGCCGAACTAGCCACCGCTTCAGCACAGGCTTTTGGCGCCCGTTTAGCCTGGCTTATTCACAATGCCAAGATAAGCGCCGATGTTAAAGAATCGTTGGTTGTGTTGCTACCACAAATGTCGGTTGAACAAATAGATAAATTATCTGATTTATTTATGTCCGATTTTTTAAACCAAGAAACAATTGACTTAGATCAAAAATTTGCAAAAGAATTGGAAAAAATTAAGTCGCAACAAGTAAAGGATCAGGATAAATTAATTACTAGCACTAATAATGAATTGCAAGAGTTAGAGAAAAAACTAAAAGAATTAAGTAGTAAACGGGATTAATATGGCTGAGTCTCCAAGAAAACCAGAAGATTTTTCAAACCTAGATTTTTCAGGCGATTTTGAGGCGGCCGCACAAGAGTTGGCTGGACCACAAAAGTTGACCGGAGATGAGGTATTAAGTTTATTTGAACAAAATAAAGATAATCCCGATAAGTTAACATTGTTAACAGATGACGAGAACGCTAGATTTAAAAAAGAGATGGAGGAGTTAGTGGACGAGAGTGTTGTAGAGAAGCCGTCAGTAGATGGTGACTCAGAGAAAGTACTGGATTTACTGACTGCTGAGGAAAATGAAATGTATAAAAAGGAAATGGAAGCCGAGGTTAAGATGGGTCCGGCTATTTGGCACGCCCACGACGGCGATCAACCCGTAATCGTTACGGGAATTTTGGGTTGGCAGAATAAAGAACTTTTCGTATCGATTGATGGCAGCGCTAGCGGGATTCCTTTTCATGAAGTTGATTATGAAACCGACCAGTCAGCTGTCACACCAGAAATTGAACAAGAAACCGCCCCTACATTACCACCAGTCGAAATTCAAAACGAATTAATGGGCGTCGGGCCGGAAGATAAATCTATTTGGTATAAATTAAAAGAAGCGGCTAAGAAATACTCTAACGATAAAGACTATCAAAAGAGCATTAATAAAGCGGCCGTTAGTGTTGCTGGCCAAGTTGGTTATAGAACGGTTACCACTGTTTTGGGAGTTAAATTTTTGGGTGATGTGGCCTTAGCGACAGCGGGCAAGGGCGATATTGCTGATTATTTAAAATCTAGAAATAAAAAAATTGAGATTAAAAAATCAGCTGAGCAGATGTTAATTGAATATAAGGGGGAGTCTTTTGGTGAGGAGGCGCTTAAAAATTTACAGGCTAAGATAAAAACTCTCGATGAAAATATAAATGCAGCCGAATATTTAACGCCTGAAGATAAAAAAGATTTACGTGGTCAATTAGCGAAAACGCTTTGGGAGTACAGAAAAAAGGAATCGGCGCTGGATAATGCCTTTGGTAAAAAGGTTTCCAAAGCCGCAGAACTATTCACCCACAGTAAAGTGACTGGGTTTAGAATTATGGGCGACGCTTTGAACACAGCTTTTACTTTTGCTGCTATGCCGGTTTTGAAAGGAGCTGGTTATGGCTTAATGATGACAGCGGAAAGAGCTAGTAAAGCCAAGATTCAGTTTGAGAAAATGGAGTTAAAGAGGACGGCTGGCGAAGTTGGTGATAAATCTAAAGCACAATTTATTTTAAAGGACGTGACTGTAAATTCTGTACGCGAAACTTTCAGAGCACTTCAAGGGCGCGGTAAGTCGGTAGACAGTAAACATAAAGTTAGGGACGCCATTGAAGCCCTTGGTTCGGTAATGCGTTTCGCTGGGCT
>CAYGFD010000002.1:16737-30812 GCA_964349095.1 uncultured Gammaproteobacteria bacterium | reverse complement strand
CCTACACAAAAAACTTCTGTAAGTACTTCTATTGAAAGCCATAAAGTAGTACCGCCACCAGCAGAGACACATAATGAAGTTACTTCAGGAATTAAAAGAGTAGATGCGACTATAGACTCTGACAGTAAACCCACAGGAGAAGTTCTGGGCACTGACGCTCTAGAAAAAACTTCGTCAGTAAAGGGTGGTATTCCGACGGAAGATTTTAATAAATATGAAAATACGATTTGGTCGCCAGAAAACGTGCGTGTTGGTAAAGGGGGTAGCTATTGGAGCACATTTATGGAGCAGTATAAGGCTAACCCTGAATATTTCGGTTATAAACCAGGCGCTGGCCAATCGATAGAAAATTATGGAAATAAATTAGTTGCGGAATATGCCAATGCACATCATTTAATTAAAACTGAAAACGGTGAAGTCCTAACAGATGTAAGAATCAAGAGCCCGGAAGCACGCGTAACTTGGTTTATGAAAGATGGTCAGTTAAGTATGCTACAAGATGAGAGTGGAACATCAGAAATTGGAACTTATACTCATGATTATAAATCAAATACTGATCTCAGTAATGGAGCGCCAGTCGCAGAAAAGTCCGGTTCCAGCGTAACGGTTGCCGAGGGTAAACAGAGTGAAGGCGTTTTAGTTGAGCCAGTTAAGGAAGTAGAAGTCCCCGCCACTAAACAACCAGAGGTCGCGCTTGCTTCACCTTTGGAAAAATTAGTCGGAGGTCATAAAGAGTATTTGGAAGATGCTAATTTTAAATCTTACTTAATTGATCGCGCTAAAGTTGGCACGCTGGCAAAAGTCAGTCCAGAAGATATAAAGGAACTTTACACCTATGGCGAACAATTTAAAGACAACTATAAATTTTCATCAGTAGATTATAATTTTCTTGATACATATAAAAATGGCGATTTGAAAATGGGGGTGGCAAACGATGCTGGCGTTACCAAGTTTATGTTGTTTGATGAGAGTGGTCAGAACGAGGTTTCCCCGTTAAGCGGTAGACATATCGCCATAAATCTTGATAAAGGTGAAATTTTTAATAAACAAACTTTTGATAAATATTTTAAGGCCGCCAACCAATTATTTTTAAATGAACAGCACGTATATAAGGGAACGGTAAATGTAGTCGGACCAGAAGCCACTCGGGAGATATTGTCGTCGCCATGTGGCGGGGATTTAGAAAACAAAGTTAAAGAAATTACCACCACCAAACTATTGGGCTTTAGAACATCAACCGGACGGGGAGCGGATTTATATAAATTTTACACTGATAAGTTGCTTGTCGATTTAAAAACGCCTGGTGCAACAGTTGGCGAAAGATTGGCCGAAACTTTAGCTACGCAGACGACGATTGATAATATGGAGGTGGGGCGTTCAGAGTCTGTTCTGACCGGAATGCAGGCGCAAGAAGCAGTCGCAGACAAAACTTTTGTACCAATTAAAACTGAACAGCTGGGTCTTGAAAGTCAGTTTGATAATCTTGAAAATCATTCAGGAAATTGGGATGGTGTTGTTCAAGACATAGTAAACCAAGAACTTACTAATACCCCTCTTTATAATAAACATCCAGAGATTAGGAGTATTTTAGAGGAGATGAAAGGTACTCAAAATATCAAGGAAGAAATATTAAATTGGGAGACACATAATCCAGAGAAAGTACAAATTCTTTGGGGCATTATTGATCGCGAATATAAAAATGGTAATGCTGATGTGGTAGAGCTTAAGCAGTATTTAGATCAATCTTTAGAACACGCAGCCGAGAGTCTTATAAAACGGGCAGATGATTTAGATCAACGAGTGCAAGCAGAGCAATTAATAGGCCGAGCCGATTCTATATTAGGTGGTAAATAAAAAAAGGGATTGTCCGAGGACAATCCCTTATACGTAACTCACTCGCGTGGGTTACTTGTGCTTGCGCCCGTGCGTCTGTTCCAGACGCTCGAGCCCTTCGATACGAAGCTTCAGGTTCTGAAGCTCCGAGTCGATTTTGTTGCGATCTTTTCCCGCGAGCGCTTCATAGAGCGCCTGTCTGGCCTGACTGATTTCAGCCCTGGCCAAGGTAATCTGACTCGCAACGTCGTCGATCTGTGCTTGTGTCTCTTCCACCTGGAGCTGTATCTCGCTTCTCTGCTCCACGGCCTGAGCGTGACTGGCCCGGGCGCCGGCGCGATGTTCGTTCAGGTTCTTGTTGACTGCCTGAATTTCCGCAATGATGTTGCTCTTTGCGGAGTCGATCATCGACTGCACCTGGTTCATGGCCGCGCTGTCCGCGGTCTTGATTTCAGTCACCGATGTATTGGTGACTGAGTGGTCGGAGTTGTCCACGGCGGTTGAAGACTGATCGCTTTTCCTTGAATCATCGTGGCGCATGGTCGAACCGTTCGGATATTCTTGGTTCGGATATACGTGCGCTCCGGGTCGCGGAATATCGATCGCATTGGGATTCTGCATGTGACCAGCCGGAAGCAGATTGCCGAAATTCGTCGTTCCGAGCGCCAGAGCAAGCAGCCCGATTGCGAGAAAGCCGCAACCGAGGAGCAGCCACATCTGCCACCACGAGTTCATGGGGGCGTTCTGCTGGGCGGGGTTGAACCTGCCCGTACCAGTGACGTGAACCTCCGGGATCTCGAAGGTGACTTCGATCTGGCCGGGAATGCGACAGGTGTGGTGACCAGGGTGATCCGTGTTCGGATTCGGCGTCGCGATCTGGCGGCTGCGCGTGTACATGACGAAGGCCGCTATCAGGCAGATGACGCCCAGGACAATGAGTGCTGTTAACATAGTACTTCTCCTTTATGTTTGTGTTTCCCAGGGGCACACCTGAGATGACAGTGGGCCTTGGCGTGTGCCGTTAAGCAGTAAACATCCGCATTGTTTCATGAGACATTGCGAATCTGCTCCGCCAAGGCTTTTTTTCAAAAAACAAGTGTTACTTTCAAAACATATTAGTATAGCAAAACCACGGGATTTGTCAATAGATAAAGGTTAAACGCGATAAAATTTACTAGTTTATGGAACTCCATTATTTGCAAAAAAAAGAGCCGTTTAATTTAATAGGCATGGAACACTGTAAAGATAAGGCGATTTCCATTTTGTTCCTTAGGTATTGACAAAATAGCTATTTTGAAGTAGTATAAATAATCGTAATTAATTTTAGTTGTTCTTTTCAATCACAAAAAAACGAGGGACAAATGTCGCACAAGATTGCTCGTATACTCATAGCTTTGGTGGTGCTTTTTGCCACGGTCTACATTCTCAGCCTGGGACACTTTCCGTCAGTCGGCGGTCATGTCGACGTCCTGTTCCTGGGAGTGTTCCTGAGCCTTTTCATCGAACGCGTCCGCAAAATCACTTCGCGGGGCCTTCTGCACATCTCCCATGTTTTCGCCAGATAATATGGCGATCCCGAGCGCCATCCTACTAGAAATTTTGGTAGGGTGGCTCTTTTTTTTATAAAAAGTTATTATTAGTTTATGCCACATTTAGCAGACAACAAGAAGGCAATGTTCAACTTCAATATTCAAGAGAAATTTGAAGCGGGTTTAGTTTTGACTGGACCAGAGGTTAAGTCGGTAAAAAAAGGAAGTGTCAATTTGCAGGGTAGTTATGTTATGCCAAAAGGTCGAGATTTTTATTTAGTTGGCGCCCATGTTTCACCTTACTTACCTGCTAAAGCAGCTCAAAAAGGCTATGACCCTAAACGTGATCGAAAATTGCTTTTAAATAAAAAAGAGGCTTCATATTTACTCGGTAAAACCAGTACTAAAGGCTTGACAATAGTGCCAATTTCAGTGTATACTAGTCACGGATTTGTAAAAGTTGAAATAGCAGTCGCGACCGGAAAGAAATTACACGACAAGCGTGCTTCTATTAAGAAAAAAGAATTAGATAGAGACATAAGACGTTCTTTAAAGTTTTAGACTTTCGCTAACGCTAACGTTATATAAGGTTAGGGTTGGGGGATGTTTAACAATCGATAGGCTAGTGATCTTTGCTTGGCAAACCGCAGTTGATGTCTCTGCTTTATAAAAGCATCAAATTTTCAAATGCCAAGTCATTTGTAGCTCGTGCACAAGCAGCTTTTAGCTCTTATGCACTAGTGCCAGCTTTGGCTTAATTGCCGAGGCCGTTCTACAGGACGATATCGATAGTCCAATAGAGCGTCATTTATCGATGCGGGCTCCGGCGTTGTCCTAACGCAAGAGCCGACACTTATAGGACGACTGGTAATAACTTTTGTCTGGCCTGATTATTACCAACCTTTAGCCAGACTATGTTTGTAGAAGAGTAAGGTGATCTAACTTAGACGCGGGTGCAATTCCCGCCATCTCCACCAAAAATTTCAGAAAAATTTTTGAAAATAAAAAGATTGTAAAATATTAACTATTTAACCAAAGATTTTGAGTAACAAGTTTAGATATCGAGTAAACCAGTGGATTAGAATGCCACAGGTCCAGCTGATTGATGAAACAGGTAAACCACGCGGAGTGGTTGCGACCTTTGACGCCTTAAACATGGCGCGTGAGGCTGGTTTGGATTTAGTGGAAGTTAATCCAACCGCTCGTCCGCCAATCGCCAAAATAATGGATTTTGGTCAGTTTCAGTATAAGCAACAAAAGATGGAGCGCCAGCAAAAGGCCAAGGCCAAGAAGACTGAGCTTAAAGGTTTGCGTTTAACGTTAAATATTGGAAAGCACGATTTGGATATTAGAAAAAACCAGGCGGAAAAGTTTTTTGCTGATGGTAATCAGGTGCGGGTAGAAATGGTATTGCGCGGCCGTGAAAAGGCTCGCGGAGAACTAGCGGCACAGGTGATGCGCAATTTTGTGACATCGCTTGGGGAAAACATCACGGTTTTAAACCCAATATCGAGAATGGGTGGTAGAATGTCCATGGTAGTAGCCAAAAAGGCGGCAACCAGCTAGGGGGCTTGAAATATTTTTAAGAATGCATTATAACTATATATGTTAAGTTAAGCCAAAGAAACGGCTTTTTTTGTAAGAATAATTTATGAAGAAAAAGACTCACAAAATGACAGCAAAAAGGTTCAAGGTTAGCGGGAAAGGTAAGTTTATGAAACGTACCGCCGGCCAAGATCATTTTAATTCCCGAGAATCAAGCAATACCACCATGGGTAAACGCCGAGATTCCGCTATAGCAAAAGTCAACGTAGCGGCTTTAAGGAAGTTAATGCCGGGGAACTAATTTTTAAGGAAACTTTGATTTAATCTATGTCCAGAGTAAAACGTGGCGTGATGCACGCCAAAAGAGTAAAGAATGTTCTTAAGCGAGCCAAAGGGTTTCGCTGGGGTCGTAAAAGCAAAATTAAATTAGCCAAGGTAGCCGTTCGTAAGGCTGGTGTTTATGCTTATCGCGATCGTAAGAATAAGAAAAGAGAGTTCAGACAATTATGGACTATTAGATTAAACGCTGCGGTTAGGGAACACGGATTAAGCTACAGCCGATTTATAGATTTATTAAAGAAAGCCAACGTCCAATTAAATAGAAAGATGTTAGCAGAACTCGCACTTAATCATCCAATTATCTTCAACAAAGTAGTAGAGATGGTTAAACCGAGAAGTTAAATTTTAAACTTCAAACCCCGAGACTTCGGGGTTTTTTGTTTTCTGCTATAATATATAGACTTATGTTGGCAAAAAAATTACAAGTCGAAGTAGCGAAGGTCGTTAAGAAGCACTGGCAGATTGAATCTGATCAAGTGACTATTGATATTCCCAAAGAGGACTGGCAAGGAGATTTTACTTCCAATATTGCATTAAAAGTATCAGCGCGTTGGGGTGTGCCCTCAGCGCAGGTAGCTGATATTTTAGTGGGTGAGTTAGTGCAGAATAAATGGTTAAGAAGATATTTTTCCAAAGTCGCCACGGCTGGCCCGGGTTTTGTTAATTTTTTTATTTCCGCTGATAATGTTTACAAACAAGCTAAGGAGCTTACTAGCAAAACAAAATTCAATGATTTTAGAAGTAAGAAAATTGTCATAGAATATTCTTCGCCCAACATTGCCAAACCAATGCACGTCGGTCATTTACGCTCGACTATTATTGGGCAGGCTCTAGCTAATATATATCAGGTATTAGGCGCTAAGGTAATAACTCTAAATTATTTAGGAGATTGGGGAACGCAGTTTGGTAAATTAGTTGTGGCGTGGGATAAGTGGGGTAAGAAGGCGGCTTTGAATAAGAATCCGATTGAGGAAATGTTACGCGTGTATGTTTTATTTCACGAGCAAGCCAAGGAAGATTTAAGTTTAGAAAAGGAAGCCCAGGATACTTTTAAGAAATTAGAAAGTGGCAATGCTAAAATTAGAGCGCTGTGGAAGACTTTTAGACAATATTCTATAAAGGAGTTTGATGAATTATATAGCAGACTTAATATAAGTTTTAATAAAATTGAGGGCGAGAGTTTTTATGAGAAAAGTTTGATGCCGATCTTAAAAGATCTAGTGGCCAAGGATTTGTTGGTCCAAAATCAAGACGGATCAATAGTAGCGATGCTTGATGAGGCAAAACTTTCTCCGCTACTCGTGCAAAAGTCTGATGGGGCGTCGCTTTACGCAACCCGTGATCTAGCTGCTCTACGCGCCAGAGTTAAAACTTATGCCCCGTATAAAATGATATATGTTGTTGCTAATCAGCAATCTTTATATTTTGAGCAATTATTTGCTTTAGCAACACTCGCCGGTTATCAGGGAAAGACCCAACTTGAACATGTGAAGTTTGGTTTAGTTCTTGGTGAAGAGGGTAAAAAAATGGCAACACGAGAGGGTACGCTGATTAAGCTGGATGAAGTTTTAAATAAATCGGTTGACCTAGCCTGGCGAATAGTAGAAAAAAAGAACCAAGATTTATCTTCGTCCGATAAAGCACAAATAGCCGAAGCAGTCGGGGTAGGTGCGGTGAAATATAATGATTTGTCGCAAAACCGATTGACGGATATCACTTTTAATTGGCAAAAAATGCTATCAGTCGAAGGCAATAGCGGACCTTATTTGCAATATACTTATGTGAGACTTAAAAGCATTTTAAAAAAAGCTGGAAAGTTTAAACATAAAAAATTTAATTTTAAAAAAATTGCTGAGGGCGACCTAACATTGATGAGAAAAATAATACAGTATCACGATGCTTTGTTAAAATCGGCACAAGAAAATGGTCCGCACCTATTGGCTTTGTATTTATACCAATTAGCCGAGGCGGTAAATTCTTATTATCATGATCATCCGGTTTTAAAAGCGGATGAGCCAGAACGATCTTTGAGACTGGAGTTAGTTACGATGTCGGCGGATATTTTGAAACAAGGGATGAATACTTTAGGGCTCCAAGTGGTAGAGAGAATGTAGTAAAAAAATATTTATACTGCTTGACAACCATGGGTAATGGTATTATTTTTGGTTAATTAAATAGAACTTTCCAAACTGAATATTGTAAGGACATAATTATGCCAAAGATTGGTGTTTTGAAGAAGAGTCGCCGTATATTGTATGGCCCAATTGAGCGAAACAGGGATTCATCGTCTCGACCGTTTCACCCTACAACTTCCTTCAAAATCTATAGAAGGGAGATTCAGGGGAGTGCTTACCAGCCTTTATCGCGGCAGGAATTAGATAATCATGTGTCAGAGCTTCTTAAGGGAAATGAAGAGGCTCGAGACATTATTATTAATCACTGTTTAAAGTTTGCCGCTGATATTGCCTATAAGTATGCGGGCAGACACGTTCCTGTTTCTGACTTGATACAATTGGCCAACCTTGGTTTAATAACCGGCGTCGATTGTGCGTTTGCTAAGTTCAACCCACAATTAGGTGGCTTCTTCACTTATCTCGCCAGTTATATTCACCAGCCGATACTCAACGCTTTACAAGAGGAAAGGACAATTGTTTCCTCGAGTCCGAGCGCTGATACTGTTAGGGTTCGATCAGCAATAGATTTTCTGTATAATTTGTTGCAACGAGAGCCGACGGTGGCGGAAGTGGCTGAACAGGCCGAACTTTCTATTAAGGCCGTGGAGCGAGAGTATAAAAAAATAAACAACACTCATATTATTTATTTGTATGCCAAGTCTAACCATGCGACTTCTGACGATCGGTCGCTTATTGATACGATGCCATCCAAAAACTCTTCCGCGCCTGATGAATTGATTCAGGTTAAAGAAGATTTGGTTCATTATCGGTCATTGGTCGTAAACATCGCTGGATATCTGCAACCGAGATTAAAGCGTAAAAAGTTTGAAGTTTTTTGTTATCGTTATGGCCTTGACGGCAGTGGTTTACCTAAGAGCGTTATTGATATTACCGCCACGCACAAAGTAAGCAGGCAGGGTGTAGATTTTGCCCTCAAGTCCATTTGGCGTGAAAAATACATTGCCAATAACATGAATGAGAAATGGTTTGTGGCAGTTTTGGAGCACATTGTGTATCTCCATGAACAACTCGGAGAAATAGCTCCGCCATTCAACTTTCTGGTTGGAACAGGGATTAAGGAATAATCAAATCCCTGTTTTTTTATTACCTTGATTTTGATTGGGAAAATCAGTATTATGATAATACAATTCTATGATAAAATTTCCCGAACTGGAGGATAAAATTCTGGATTTTTGGAAAGAGAATAATATTTTCCACAAATCATTAACCAAAGACGCACCCGAAGGGCGCTTTGTTTTTTTTGAGGGTCCCCCAACGGCCAACGGAAAACCAGGTATTCACCATGTATTGGCACGCGCCTTTAAGGATTTGATTCCGCGCTATAAAACTATGCGCGGGTTTCGGGTGGAAAGGAAAGCGGGATGGGACACCCAAGGGTTGCCGGTGGAGTTGCAGGTTGAGAAAGAATTAAAATTTAAGGGTAAGCCAGATATTGAAAAGTTTGGTGTGGCGGAATTTAACGCTAAGTGTCGGGAGGATGTTTGGAAATATAAAGCTGATTGGGAAAAATTAACTGAACGTATGGGTTTTTGGTTGGACCTCGAACACCCTTATGTCACTTACGAAAATTATTATATCGAAAGTTTGTGGTGGATTTTTAAAAAAGTTTGGGAAGAAGGGTTGCTCTACCAAGATTATAAAGTGTTACCTCATTGTCCGCGTTGTGGTACTGCGTTATCAAGCCATGAGGTCGCCCAAGGATATCAAAGTGTTCAAGACACTTCTGTTTATATAAAATTTAAATTGGTTGATGAGCCAAATACTTTTATATTGTCTTGGACGACCACTCCGTGGACTTTGCCTGGCAACGTGGCTTTAGCGGTCGGCGAAAAAATTAAGTATGTAAAAGTCAAAATCAAAGATGAAACTTTCATTTTGGCGCAGGAGCGTTTAGTAAGCGTATTGGGCGATGAATTTGTTCTTATAGATGAAATAATTGGAAAAGATTTGGTTGGTTTAAAATACATACCGCTTTATGATATTAAAAAGTTACAAAACGAAAATTCACATAAAGTGTATGCAGCCGATTTTGTAACCACAGTTGATGGAACTGGTGTAGTCCATACCGCTGTCATGTATGGCGAAGATGATTTTGTTTTAGGAACAAGAGTTGGTTTACCAAAAGTTCATACAGTAGATGAAGATGGAAATTTTACTAAAGACGTTCCTTTATTCGCCGGAATGCCGGTTAAGCATAAAGATAAGCCCACGGAGGAAAAAACCACCAGACCGATAATTGATGATCTAAAAAATCGAGGATTATTGTTTAAAGAAGAAGTGTATAAACACGACTATCCATTTTGTTGGCGTTGCGGTACACCGTTACTTTATTATGCTAAACCATCGTGGTTTATAAAAATGTCAGCACTGCGGGAAGACATGAAAAAAGCTAATGCCAAAATAAATTGGTACCCGGCACATATTCGTGATGGGCGTTTTGGGGAGTGGTTAGAAGGTGCTAAAGATTGGGCTATCTCACGTGAGCGATATTGGGGAACACCATTACCGATTTGGATTTGTAATAATGCTGATTGCAAGCATGAACTAGTGATCGATGGTATTAAGGAGTTGGCAGAAAAATCAGGATTAAAATTAAAATTGGATATGGATCTTCATCGACCGTTTATTGATGAGGTTGTTTGGCCATGCAAAAAGTGTGGTGTGGGAGAAATGAAAAGAGTGCCAGAAGTCGCCGACTGCTGGTTTGATTCTGGTTCAATGCCTTATGCGCAATGGGGTTACCCCCATCTCGACGGTAGCGAAGAAAAATTGAACGAGAGTTATCCAGCTGATTATATTTCCGAGGCGATTGACCAAACCCGAGGCTGGTTTTATACGCTACTAGCTGTTTCAACTTTACTTAAAAAAGCCAAAGCTATAAAAGAAATTCCACCTTATAAAAATGTGATTTGTTTAGGGCATATAAATGACAAGCATGGGCAAAAAATGTCGAAATCAAAAGGTAATATTGTAGACCCCTGGGAAATAATCAACAAGTATGGTGTAGATGCTTTACGTTTTCATTTTTATACAATGAATCAACCTGGAGAACCTAAGAATTTCAATCCTACTGATGTTGAAGAGGTGGTTAAGAAAAATTTATTGATTTTAATGAATGTGCTGGCGTTTTATGAATTACATCAAGATCATGCCGAAGCGCCAGCCCATGCGCCAAAATCAGATAATGTGTTAGATAAATGGATTTTGTCATTACAACAAAAGTTCGTTAATGAAGTTACGGACCATCTAGATAAATATGAAATAACTGAGGCGGGTAGAAAAATATCTGAATTTATTAACGAATTATCAACTTGGTATGTTAGACGTAGTCGAGATCGTTTTAAAGAGGCCGGCGTTGATCAGGGGCAAGCACGAACTACTTTGGGATTTGTTTTAAGAAGGTTGGCAATTATTTTAGCACCATTTATACCCTTTACCGCCGAAGAACTTTATCTAAGGGTTAAGGGTGGTAAGGAATCTGTACATCTTGAGAGTTGGCCCGCGGCCGATAAATTTGATAAGAAAATATTGGATGACATGGTCAACGGTCGTTTAGTAGTGGAACAGGCGTTGGCCGAAAGGGCAAAAGCGGGTCAGGGATTTAGCATTCGCCAAGCCTTGGCAAGTTTTACCACAAATTATGATTTAACAGCTGAAGTCAAGGAAATAGTTCTTGATGAGATAAATGTGAAAGAAATATTGAAAGGCGAAAAGATATTTTTAGATATCGCACTTAATGAAGAATTAAAGGCCGAGGGGTTGGTTAGAGAATTTGTGAGACAAATAAATTCTTTGCGAAAGAAAAAGGGGTTGACTGTAAACGACAAAGTTAATCTGAAGATCTCGGCGATGCCGGAAATTGTCAGTATATTAAAGAACAATGAGGGGCAGTTGAAGAAAAATAATTTACTCTCCGGTATTGAGTTTACTAGCGATACATACACCGAAGTAATTGAGGTTGGTAGCGAAAAAGTAATGGTGGAACTAGAGTAACAATATGGCTACATATCTCACCAACGGTTTTGTATTGCGGGCGCGTGCCCATAAACAAAACGATCGGATGTATACGGTATTTACCGAGCGTCGCGGCAAGCTTGATTTAGTAGCCACCAGTTCAAGAAAAATATTATCAAAATTAGCGCCGCACTTAGTACCTTTTGGTGAGATTGAGCTAATGATTGCGATTGGAAAGAAACACGATAAGCTTGCTGGAGCCAGTTTAAAAAAGATTTATTTAAAACCGCCGTACAACTTAAATACAGCGGTCCTAGGCTCAGCTTTTTTGGAAGTAACCGAGGTTTTAACATCACAAGCCGCTCCGGAACCTGATATTTTTATTATATTAAAATATTATTTATCACTCTTAAAAAATTTACCCGACGATGATGTTGAGTGGCGTGAGACCGCTAGAACTATTTTTGGAAAATTTATTTTTCAGGTTTTACAAGCTACTGGTTTATCAATACATATTACGCGTTGCCAAGGTTGCCAAGGTGAGTTAGCAGTTCCGGCCCTATTTAGTTTTAAGGAGCACGGTTTTTTTCACGGTCGTTGTTTAAAGGACGACGCGCAATCTATGTCTTTAGGCCAAGAAGCGCTGACATTTTTACATAAACTATCGAACAAACACGAGCAGGGTCAAACATTTAATTTACCCAAGGAGTTAGTAGGGTTTCTGGTTGATTATGTACAAGGTCAATCAGGTAAACCGTTATATACATTAAAGGTATTACGTAGTATTCTATAAATATGGGAAAAGATAAAACACAAATAAACAGCACAACAAACGAAACATCGGTACAAGCAGAAAGAGAACTAGAAAAGATTTATCAACAAGAAAAGGTGCAGGATTTTAATACGCTGCGTAAACAGGCTGCCACTCAAAGACTGTGGCTTTGGTTTACCACTTCGCTGTTATTTTTAGTGGTAGCTGGTGGGTTGTGGTTTTTCTTTTTTAGAAACACCAACGAGAAATTTGGTGAAGAGGCGGTATCTGTAAAATTGAGTGGTCCGGAAAGCTCTCCTTCGGGACAAACCATCGACTATACATTAACGTGGTTTAATAATCAAAAAGTTGGTCTGGATCAAGTAGAGGTTAATTTTCGTTTTCCTACCGGGTTTACTTTGACCTCATCTTCGGTTCCGACTGTTAATCAAGATAAGAATAAATTTTTAGTTGGTAATATAAAAGGGGAGGCAAAAGGTGAATTGAAAATAACGGGGCAATTAGTCGGTGAGGTGGGTGAAAAGAAGGATATTGCTGCGGTTTTTTCGTATCAACCAGATAATTTTCAGTCGTCATTCAATAAAACACTATTTACTCAAACTGAATTAGTGGCCTCGGTTGTAACGCTTGAGTTGCAAGCGCCGACCCAGGTGCCAATTGAGCAAGACATGGTTTTGGTTGTTAATTATACAAACAATTCAACTGATGAATTGTCATCTTTAGCGATACGATTGAACCCTCCCAGTGGTTTTGAGTTGGAACAACCAAAATTAGAGGCCGCTACCGGTGAAAATAATATTTGGAAGTTACCAATACTAAAATCTAAGGGTAAGGGCAGGATTGAATTTAAAGGTAAATTTAATTCCGGGGTTGGTTCTGGTGATAGAGAATTTGCGGTCGGAGTTGGTGTTCTAGGAGAAAATAATCAGTTTGCACTGCAAGAAGAAAAAAAGATTATTACGACGATAATTGAATCTAGCTTAACACTCTCCCTAACTGCCAATCAGGTATCGTTGAAAAGTTATGCTGATTGGGGAGAACAAATGGATTTTACTTTGCAGTATGCCAATGAGGGGGAAACTGTCCTAGCAAATACAACTTTTAATGTTAAAATAAATTCTCAGTTTTTAGATTTAAGTACTTGGCAAGCGGACGTAACCGCCGATATTAATACAAGTAATGGAAGTATACTTTGGACTAAAAAAGAATTACCGCTTTTATCAAGATTGGATCCTGGAGAAAAGGGAACGATTAATTTTAGGTTAAAAGTTATTAGTGTTCCACCGCTTATTGGTTCGGCTCCGTATAGTTTTACCACATCTGTATTAGCTAAAGCTGATCAACAAATTGGTAGTGGCAGTCAGTTAATGGAGACTGAGTCCAACGTAATTACGACCAAAATTAATACTCAGATTGGTTTGCAAACAGAGGGGCGTTATTATACCGACCAATTAGTGAAAATAGGATCAGGACCCTTGCCACCACGCGTCGACAGCACCACTACTTATGTAATTTTTTGGAAGCTGTCTAATACATTGAATGATGCTAACAATATTGAAGTGACGACCACCCTGCCGCAAGACGTCACCTGGACTGGGCAAGCGACCGTTTCCGCTGGTCAAAATGTAGTTTATAACCCCAACACCAGAGAGGTCCGTTGGGAGTTAAACCGTTTACCTGCGGGTGCGGGATTTAAGTTCGCCAGCCCAGAGGCTTCATTTGAAGTGGGGATTACACCCGGTGCCTCGGACGCCGATAAGATATTAGTCCTGACCAAAGCGAGCACATTGACCGCTAAAGATGATTTTAGTGGCGCTGATTTGATCTCAACCGATAAAGTTGTAACGACCGACCTTGATAATGATTTGGGTGCTCAGGGTAAGGGTGTGGTTGTAAGGTAATAAAAAA
>CAYGFD010000002.1:0-16637 GCA_964349095.1 uncultured Gammaproteobacteria bacterium | reverse complement strand
CTTGATAATGATTTGGGTGCTCAGGGTAAGGGTGTGGTTGTAAGGTAATAAAAAATCAGACCCATTTACAAGGAGTCTGATTATGTTCGGTATTCGCCGAATCTTTTTTTCAGCGCCATTGGCCATAAGTATCCGACGATACTCATAATCCCTAAAGGGATGGAGATTATTAAGAACAATATTCCTAGGTAGTAAACCGTTTGATGGGTTAGTGATGGAATTAAGAATCTGGCCCCGAATAATAACACATAACCACCACACTCGAATGCAAATTTCCATTTACCCCATCCTGATGCTCCAAATGTAGAAGTTATTCCGAATAGTGCCCGACCAATAAAATAGGCGGCCGAAATAAGGAATAACGTTCCAGCTATGCTCAAAATAGAGTAAAAAACCCAATCAGGAACATCATTCTTCATCCCTATAAGTACCACGGCAGTAATAATTTTGTCGGCAATTGGATCGACGATTTTTCCGAACCAAGTGACGTTGTCAAAGCCGTGGGCGACAATACCGTCAATAAAATCCGTACAAATCGCCGTCGTAAAAATGAAAAAAGCGGTGTCGTTATTATATTCAACCAAGTTCAAATATAGCGGCCAAGCCATAGCTATGCGACACAGTGTCAGGAAGTTGGGAATTACTTTGTGTTTAACTACTAAAAATTCGAAAATGAACAAATCTAGGGGCACTGCCTGATGTCTCGATCGATATTGATCAATCTTTGCTATACACGATTCTTTAAATTCGCGAAGTGGTTTTGTTAGTAGAGAATCCTTGCTTCTAATCAAGGCGTTCAAATAATCCATGTTAAGGTTCAAAGGCTCCCTCCTTTTCTTTTTTGCTTTTTCTATGCTAGTTTTATTGAGTGTTTACTTTAGATCATTTATCAACTAAAAGTCAAGCCCGAGCAGGGGTTTTTTCAACTTCTCGTGGCGACATTGAGACTCCGTTTTTTTTACCAATTGCAACACGGGGAGCGGTGAAGGGTTTGACCACCAATGAAGTAAAAAGTTTAGGAGCTCAAATTATACTTTCCAACACGTATCACCTGTGGTTAAAGCCGGGCCTGGAGATAATAAACGCTGCCCAAGGTTTACATAGGTTTATGAATTGGTCGGGGCCGATACTAACAGATTCGGGTGGTTTTCAGGTTTTTAGCTTGAGTAAAATGCGCAAGGTAACTGACGAGGGTGTTATTTTTAAATCGTTGGATGATGGCGCAACCCATAATTTAACACCGCGTACTGCTTTGGATATTCAAGTGAGTTTAGGTTCAGATATAGCGATGGTCCTTGATGAGTGTGTAGCATCTGATTCTAGTAAAAAAATAGTGCAGTCATCTGTTGATCGCACCACCAAATGGGCAAAGGAACAAGTGGAGTACTGGCCAACTGTAAAAAAAACCGGTCAGAATTTATTCGGTATTGTTCAGGGATCAGTGTTTGAAGATTTGAGAAGACAAAGTGTTAGCGAGCTTACGAGTTTACCTTTTGATGGGTTTGCTATTGGTGGTTTGGCGGTGGGGGAAGAGCCAGAGCAAATGTATCAAGTACTTGATTATACAGTACCATTATTGCCACCCAGTAAGTTGCATTATTTAATGGGTGTTGGTTATCCAGAAAATATATTAGAAGCTGTAAAAAGGGGAATTGATTGTTTTGATTGTGTGATACCTACACGTGAGGGGCGACATGGTCGTTTATATATTTGGAACCGAGAAGTTGTGGGAGACTTTGAAAATCCTCATTTAGTATTTAATGATGATGAAAAATTTTACTCGACTATTTATTTAAAAAGTGCAACTTTCGCTAAAGACTTTAGTTTAATTGATGCTAACTGCTCGTGTCCGGCGTGTAAGGATTATGGAGCTACCCGTGCCTATTTACGCCATTTGTTTGTAAGTGAGGAGGTTTTGGGTGCCCGGTTGGCATCACTACATAATCTGCATTTTTATCTCCAATTCATGCGCTTGCTTAGAAAAGCCATTAGTAAGGATTTGCTATAGAATATTTTTCTTTTCGCTTGTTTCAGGACATTGTATAATGATGTTATGAATTATGCTCGGGAGGAAACAAGCAAAATAATGCTCAGTGCCATAGGTGATCTATGGCGATTTCCGATTTGGTGGTATAGCGAAGGCGTTAGAATGATGGCGAAATATTGTATTGAAAGAGTTAGCGATACTTGGGAGAGGCTTGCTATTGGACTTTTTATAAAATATTTTTTCAAGCCAATGTACGGTGATTATTCTTGGCAAGGAAGAATAATTAGTTTAGTCATGCGTTTTCTATTGATTTTATACAAATCTTTTAGAATGATTTTTTGGGCAACCTGGTATTTAATTATATTTATATTATGGATAATCATTTTGCCTCTTAGTATAATTTTAATCATTTGGTAAATATGGCTAGTTTTGTTTGGACAATTAAACCAACCCTAGCCTCATTGGAGGCGCGTAAGTTTGAACAAAAAATAAATCGAGCAGTCGGCTTGATTGGTTTGATAATGGCAATTACTAGTCTAGCGATCTTTGCCTATCAAACGTATTGGTGGTTGGGAAGTAGCAGATTAATCATTGATTCTTTTTTTCCAGCCAACCCCTCGGCCCGCTGGTGGTGGTTGTGCGTATTTTTTATTTGCTTTTCATTTTATAGAATAATTTCAGAAACGGTAAATAAAAAAACCTTACGTCATATAGGAGAAGTGGTTGAGGTTGAAAATTATTTGGGTTATGAGATTTGGCAAATGATCGAAGAGTCTTTCCAGTATGCAAGAAAGTTTAATCACGCCCAAGTAGACGAAGTACATTTTTTAGCAGGAATGTTGAAAACAAAAACAGGGCAATCTATTTTTTCAAGGCTAGGTATTGATCCAGAGAAGTTATTTAAAACTATTGGGTCGGCGTTATCAAGATTACCACGCGGCCACAATATTGGTTGGCACGATAAATTAAGTAAGGTTTTATGTCAGTCAGCAGAACTGGCCGTAAGTAGACGAAGTAAATTTGTTGAGGTGGGGGAGGTTTTGCAAGTGATAGCTACCGGAGAATCGTTGGCTAAAACTGTAATGGAAGAATTGGCTATCGAGCCGGTAATGATAGAAAATATTTCATCGTGGTTTGCGGTGAGACGTAAAATGATTCAGGATCGTAATCGCAGACTTAAAAAAGCATCTTGGAGACCAAGGCATTCATTAGATCGAGCTTATCTAGCGGTAGCCACACCCTTGCTTGATAAATTAAGCCGAGATTTGACCTATGAAGCGGCTAATGGGTATTTGAAACCATTCTTGGGTAGAGATAAAGAAATTCAAGAAATATTTAGAATAATTGAAGGTGGCCGATCTAGCGTTTTATTGGTTGGTGAGCCGGGGGTTGGTAAAACCGCATTAGTTGAGGGGATTGCTCAAGCAATGGTAGCTGAAGAGGTGCCGGCGCCATTGGTTGATAAGAAATTGTATTTACTTTCTGTAACATCTTTAGTGGGCAGTACTACATCAGCGGGTCAGGTGGAGCAAATGGTAACGCAAGTATTAAATGAAATTGCGCGGGCGGGGAATATTATTCTATATATTGATGATATACAAAATTTAGTTGGTATCTCTATGGGGACAGAGGGGACACTCGATGTGGCAGATGTTATCGCCAATTTTATTCGACAAGGGCAAATAATTACACTAGCCTCAACCACTCCCGCGGATTATCGCTCGGTCATTTCTAAATCCTCACTTGGCCAAGAAATGCAAGAAGTTAAGATTGCCGAGCCAGAGAACAATCAAGCCATTCAAATACTTGAGGGTACGGTTGGGTATTTAGAGTATCAACATAATGTTTATTTTTCTTATGGAGCGATGGCGACAGCGGTCGATTTATCTAGACGTTATATGCCCGACCATTATTTACCAGATAAAGCGATAAAACTTTGCGAAGAGGTTGCGATTTTTTCGCGCCAGAAGAAAGGACAAAATGGCGTCATCACTGGTGAGGATGTGGCACAGCTTGTGGCTAGTAAGGTGAACGTTCCAGTGACACAGGTTTCTAAACCGGAGGGTGAGAAGTTATTAAATTTAGAAAATATTTTACACCAGCGAATAATTGGACAAGACGAAGCAGTTAAGTCGGTGGCGTCGGCTTTGCGTCGTGCTCGAGTGGAGCTCCGAACTTCATCTAAGCCTATATCAACCTTCTTGTTTTTAGGCCCAACTGGTGTCGGTAAAACAGAATTAGCTAAGACAGTGGCGCAAGAATATTTTGGTGGTGAGAATAAAATGATTAGATTAGATATGTCAGAATACCAAACAGCCGAGAGTATGTATCGACTGATTGGTGCGCCGCCGGGCATGGGTAATTCCTCAGGTTATTTGACCGAGGCAATTCATAGTGCCCCTTATTCATTAATATTGCTAGATGAATTTGAAAAAGCACATCCAGATATATTAAATGTGTTTTTGCAAATGTTTGATGATGGCCGATTAACAGATTCTACGGGTAAAACTGTTGATTTTACAAATAGTATTATAATTGCTACATCTAACGCCGGCACCCAGTTTATACAGGAATCGTTGCAAGCTGGTCAAACAATAGTTACTATAAAGCAAGCGTTAATTTCTGATCATTTAAAAAAATATTTTAAACCAGAGTTATTAAATAGGTTTGACGGGGTAATAGTCTTTAAACCGCTGAATTTTGATGAGGTGGTACAAATAACCAAATTGTTACTTAAAAAATTAGAAACAAATTTGGAAAAAAGAGGTATTCATTTTAAAGCGACCGATAAAGTCATCGAAGAATTAGCGCGCAGCGGCTTCGATCCTATTTATGGCGCTAGACCACTGCAGCGTGCAATACAAGAAAATGTTGACAACGCATTGGCAAATTATTTATTGACTGGTAAATTAACTAGACGTGATGTCGTAATTTTAGAGCCAGGTGGTGTTGTCAGAGTTGAGAAAGCGGAACAATTTTAATATTATGGAATGGCAAGTTATACAATCAGATGGCAATTACAAACAACAAAGCTCGGGTGTAGTTTTGGGTGTTTTGGTTGGTGTTTTGGTGGTCAGTATTTCAATATATTTTTTATTCAAATCTAATTCAGTTGAGCCGGCGGGGGATATAAATTGGGTTAATGATTATCAATTAACTAATAATGAAGAAAGTATGGACAATACCAAACAACCAACGGCCAATAATTTAATAATTGAAGTATTAAAACCAGGCAGTGGCACGGCGGCGGTAAATGGCGATAAGGTTAGTGTTCACTACACTGGCAAACTTACTAACGGACAAGTTTTTGATTCTAGTGTCCAGAGAAATGAGCCTTTTACTTTTACACTAGGCGCCGGGCAAGTGATTAAAGGTTGGGATGATGGCATTGTTGGTATGAAGCCTGGAGAAAAGAGAATGTTAACAATTCCGGCCAGCTTAGCTTATGGTGATAAAGGTGCTGCGGGCGTAATTCCACCGAATGCGACATTAATTTTTGAGGTAGAGTTATTAACTATCAACCAATAATTATGAAAATGAAATCAGTTATTATTTCTATTGTATTATTAATTGTGGCCGGTGCAATGTGGTGGTTTGCAGCCAGACCTCAAGTGGCGCTGGTAAACGAGCCTATCAATGTTGAACAGCCGCTGGTAATTGTTACGACGCCAGTACCCAATGCGTTGATTTCAAGCCCGTTAACCATTACAGGGCAGGCGCGCGGATATTGGTTTTTTGAAGCATCTTTCCCAGTAATATTAAAAGATTCCAACAATAACACTCTCGGTCAAGGTATTGCTCAAGCGCAAGGTGATTGGATGACTGAAAATTATGTGCCCTTTACTGCCGTTATTAATTTTCTACCACCACAAACTGCAAGTGGTCAATTGATTTTACAAAAAGATAATCCATCTGGATTACCAGAACACGATGATCAAATTGTAATACCTGTAAATTTTTAATTTATGTTAATTGATCTTGGTTACTCTAAACCGTTATTTATTTTACCGTTTGATCACAGAGAGTCATTTGTTTCTAAGTTGTTAGGAGGCAACGGAGATGGGCTGAGGGTTAAGGAGTTGAAACAAATTATTTACGATGGTTTTAGTAGGGCGGTAGAAAAGAAAATGATTCCCCACTCTAATGCGGCAATTTTAGTTGATGAAGAATTTGGTGACGCAATCCTACGTCAAGCAAAAAAAAATGGTCATTTAATTTGTCTCTCGACTGAGAAGAGTGGTCAAGCTGAATTTAGTTTTGAGTACGGGGATGAATTTGCGCAACATATAAAAAAATATGACCCCGATTTTGTCAAAGCATTGGTGCGGTATAATCCAGCTGGTGATCATGAGTTAAACATTCGGCAACAAGCTCGTTTAAAGATTTTGAGCGAATGGTGTCACCGTTCGGGCTATAAATTTTTGTTGGAGGTTTTAATAAGTGCCACCGCCGAAGAAGTAGATGAAGGGATGGATGTGAAAATATTTGATGAAGATACCAGACCCAAGTTAGCGCTACAAATGGTGAGGGAGCTTCACGATAGTGGGGTTGATCCCGATGTGTGGAAAGTGGAGGGTTTTGTAAGTCAAAATAGTTATAAAGAATTGGTAAATCGGATTCAAAGCGAGGGGCGAGAAAACGTCGGTTTGATTATTTTAGGACGGGGTGGTAATGGTGTCGACGTTGAGCGTTGGTTAAGGTCAGGCCATGGAGTTCAAGGTGTGATCGGCTTTGCGGTCGGGCGAACCATTTTCTGGCAGGCGCTAAAAGACTATTTATCTGCTAAAATAAACAGGGATCAGGCTGTGGAAGTTATATGCAAAAATTATACTCATTTTTATAAAGTTTTTACGAATAATTTATGATGAAAAGTGTAATAACCAATTTTCCAAATCAATTTACATACAATCCAAGTATTGAAAATAAAGATGGTTTTAGAGCAAGCGGCCCTTTTATAGTCGTCGGTATCGGTGGCTCTCATTTAGCCGCAGATTTGGTTAAAACTATTCGACCCGATATTCAATTGTCTGTGCATTGCGATTATGGATTACCCCCATTATCAGATAAAGATTTAAAAAACAGCTCAATAATTTTGGTTTCTTATTCTGGTAATACAGAGGAAGTGGTTGAGGCATTGAATCAATGTTTAAAAAAGAAAATCAAACCTTTAATTATTAGCATTGGCGGTAAGTTAGGTGAGTTGGCAACAGAATACAAATTACCGTTTATTAAAATACCAGCAACCGGTATCCAGCCGAGAATGGCTATTGGTTATAGTTTCAAAGCGCTTCTTAAGGCCATAGGCGAGGAAAATATACTGAAAGAATCAACTACTTTAGCAAAAATATTAAAGCCCAGAAATTTAGAGACGGCTGGCAAAAAAATAGCGAGTTTAATCAAGGGTCGTGTGCCGGTTGTTTATGGTTCCAATAGAAACGCGGCCATTGTTTATAACTGGAAAATTAAATTCAATGAAACCGGAAAGATACCTGCATTTAGTAATGTGTTACCAGAAATGAATCATAACGAGATGACGGGTTTTGATGTTAAATCTGCAACCAAGGCGTTATCTAAACTTTTTCATTTTATAATTTTAGTTGACGATGAAGATAATGAGCGAGTGTTAACGCGTATGGAAGTTTTGGAACAACTCTATTGTGATAGAAAATTAGCTGTAAGTGTAATAAAATTTCAAGGTAAATCACGCTTAGAAAAAATATTTTCTATGATTATATTGGGTGATTGGGCGGCTTTTTATTCCGCTGTTAATTACGGCGTTGAGTCAGAGCAAGTGCCGATGGTTGAAGAGTTTAAGCGCACTATTACCAAATTAATTTCATAGAAATTTTTATGCGTATTTGGGATATCCATCCTAAACATCTTTGTCGTAAACATTTATTGGGGGAGCATCGCGAACTTCACGGTCTGTGGAATATTTTGACAAAACATCAGGGTCGGGGCGGCTATTCACGACACCCTGAAACTTTGCGTTGGCGCGGAAAGTTAAAGGCGCTTTATAATCGGCATGAAAGTTTGGTTCGGGAAATGAAAAGACGCTCTTACGTTGACCGCTCACCCTTGGATGAAAAATTAGCAATTGGCAGGGGTAGTCAAAATGAATATTTACACACGGTTATGCAACAGAAAAAGTTGCTCAAAGATAAGCCCTGTGACTGTTTTAATAAGCATTGATTTTGCTTGTCAAAATATCAAAAAAGTATTACAATTCTAGCGTTGTAGTATTTATTTTATGAAAAATAATCAGCCTACGGGCTCAGAATCAAATAAGATGGACAAAGTTGTCTCCCTCGCCAAAAGGCGTGGTTTTATTTTTCCGTCATCGGAAATTTATGGAGGCGTTGGTTCTAGCTACGATTACGGGCCTTTAGGTGTTGAACTAAAAAATAACATTAAGCGAGCTTGGTGGAAGGCGATGGTTCAGAAAAATCAAGACATTGTGGGATTAGACTCGGCAATTTTAATGCATCCCAAGGTGTGGGAGGCCTCAGGTCATGTCGGCAGTTTCACCGACCCTTTGGTTGATTGTAAGAAATGTAAAAAGCGTTTTCGTGCCGATCATTTATTAGAGGATTTTCGATCACTTTATCCGAAATGGCAGAATGAAGCGCCGCGGGATATAAGTGAATTAAAGTGTCCGGAGTGTGGTGGTGATTTAACTCCCAAGCGCGATTTTAATCTTATGTTCAAGACTTTTATTGGTCCTGTGGAGGAGGAGGCCAATCAAGCCTATCTCAGGCCCGAAACCGCTCAAGGAATCTATGTAGATTTCATGACCGTGCAAGCGGCCATGAGAAAAAAACTACCTTTTGGTATTGCCCAAATTGGTAAGGCTTTCCGTAATGAAATTACACCAGGAAACTTTACTTTTAGAACTAGGGAGTTTGAGCAAATGGAAATGCAGTGGTTTGTGAAAGAAGCTGAAGCTACTAAATGGTTTGAGCAATGGATGCAACAGAGGTTAGACTGGTATGTTAAACTCGGCATCAAGAAAGAAAATATTAATACCCGAGAACACGCAAAAAATGAATTAGCTCATTATGCTAAGCGCGCGCTTGATATAGAATATCGCTTTCCTTTTGCTGGTAAAGAGGGGTTTAAGGAATTAGAAGGTATTCATAACAGAGGAGACTGGGACTTATCAAGGCATGAAAAATTTTCTGGTCAAGAATTAAAATACCGGGATGAGCAATCAGGTGAAAAGGTTACCCCCTGGGTCATTGAAACATCGGCTGGTGCCGATCGGGCAACGTTAGCATTTTTAGTTGATGCCTATACTGAAATTGAGGGTGGCAGGACGACAACTACTGAGTCTAGTAAAGAAGTAGAGGTGGTTTTGAAATTACATAAGTCAATCGCCCCGATTAAAGTGGCGGTGTTGCCGTTATCGAAGAAGGAGGAGTTGGCTCCATTGGGACAAAAAATTTGGCAAGAATTGTCCAATCATTTTATGACAGACTTTGATGATAGTTCGTCAATTGGGCGTCGCTATCGCCGGCAAGACGAAGTGGGTACGCCATATTGTGTAACTATTGATTTTGATTCTTTAGAAGATAAAAAAGTTACGGTGCGTGATCGGGATACTATGCAACAAGAGCGCGTAGCTATATCTGATTTACTACCGTATTTACAGGAAAAATTAAATGAAGATTAAAAAAAGATTTACACTTAAAAATGGCTTACCAGTAATTGTCGCAGAACTCGGCTCTACCGAAGCTGTAACCGCTTTATTATTGACGCATACTGGATCTAGACAAGAAACTCCGGCAGAGGCGGGTTTGTCGCATTTTTTGGAGCACATGTTATTTAAGGGAACTAAGACTTGGCCGACGTCATTAAGCCTTACTCATTTTATTGATTCACTGGGCGCTGACTACAATGCGTATACAGATAAAGAGGTAACTGGTTATTATATCAAAGCCGCATCTGAGCATTTACCGAAAATGTTGAAATTGCTTTCGGAAATGGTTTGGCAGTCATTACTAGATCCCGCTGAAATGACGAGGGAAAAAGAGGTGATTGTTCAGGAAATAAATATGTATGAGGATAATCCACTTATGTATGTGGAAAATCTTTTGGAGGGCGTTCTGTTTAAGGGCAGCACTTTAGGTAAGGAAATTAGTGGAACTAGAGAATCTGTTCGCGCTCTAACTAAAAAGCAGGTGGTTAATTATTTGGAAAGGTTTTACCATCCAAAAAATATGCTACTCGTGATTTCTGGAAAGACAGGTAAGTCTTTCGAGAAAGATATTAAAAATAATTTTGAAGTAGCGCACGCTGGTGGAAAACTGCCAATCTTTTCATCGGTAAAAGGTGGCCAGGGGCAAGTGGTGTTAAAATATAAGAAAACTGAACAGGCACAATTAGCTCTTGGTATTCCAGCCTTACCACTGAGGCATAAGGACGAAATCGTCTTGGACGTGTTATCGGTAATTCTCGGTGGAAATATGAGTTCACGCTTGTTTAGTAGATTACGTGAACGCGAAGGATTGTGTTACTTTATTAGGAGTCATACCACCGCCTATGAACGAGCGGGGGCTTTTGTGATTCAGGCCGGTTTGGATAAATCAAAGATTGATAAAGCGATTGGTTTAATTAAAGAGGAATTGAAGAAAGTAACCACGGAATTGATATCTGATAAAGAATTGAATAAAGCCAAACAATATCTGCGTGGAAAAATTATTTTGGGCGCTGAGGATTCGGCTGGTGTGGCGGAGTGGGTTGGTCGCCAGGTTTTAATGGAGCATAAATTGCAATTACCTCAGGAGGTTATTGCTAAAATTAATAAGGTAACTGCCGCAGATTTAAAAAGGGTGGCTAGTGCCATTTTTAAGCCAAAATGTTATAATTTAGCTGTAATTGGCCCGTTTACTAATAAGCAAAAGATTATTAATTGGCTAAGGAAATAAATATGGTGTTAAAAACTAACGGACAAACTGAGCTGACAATTCCTTTTGCCACTATTGTAAAAGTATTGGCCGCACTATTGTTTGCGTATTTTTTGTATTCAATCCTGGATATTTTGGGCTTATTGTTTGTAGCGGTGGTGGTGGCCGCGGCCTTTGGGCCTTGGGTTGACTGGCTTTATAAATATAGCATTCCAAGATCAGTTTCGGTTATTTTAATTTATGTATTTATTTTTGCTTTTATATCTCTGGTTATATTTTTATTAGTACCACCATTACAAGAACAGATCGGAAATTTGGCAGCTTCTATTCCAAATTATTATGGTAAGTTAGTCACTGGTATTTCACACTGGCAAGGCGGGGGGGAGATTGATACTAGCAACACGGTGGAGAGTTTTTTAAATAATTTGGGAAGCAATTTAGCTGGGGCGACATCTTCCATTTTAGCAACTTTGAACTCTGTGTTCGGTGGCATTATACAAATGATCGTAGTTTTGGTTATTAGCTTTTATTTAATTGTTCAGGAAAACGGATTAAAGAAGTTTTTAAGATCAATTACACCTGTTAAATATCAGACTTATTTAGTTCAAACTCTCAATCGAATTAATTTGAAATTAGGAATGTGGTTTAGGGCGCAACTTCTACTAATGTTTGCAATCGGCTTAGTAACTTATATTGCGCTACGGTTTGCGGGTATGGAGTATGCATTGGTCCTTGCTTTATGGGCTGGACTTACCGAGATCGTTCCTTATATTGGTCCAATCATTGGTGCGGTGCCGGCGTTGTTTTTAGCTTTTACCGTCTCCCCAACAATGGGCTTGGTGGTATTGATAATTTATATAGTGATTCAACAGTTAGAAAATAACATTTTAGTTCCAACCATAATGAAAAGGGCTGTGGGCCTGAATCCGGTCATATCAATATTAGTAATTTTAATTGGTGGTAAATTGGGCGGTATTTTAGGCGCTGTGTTATCGATCCCGCTGGCAACGGCGATAGCGGTTTTGATTTCCGATTTATTTGAAGATTGGAAAGTCGCTGACCAAGTGGCTGAAAATTCTGAATCAGAAATAACAAACTAGTTTGGCAATGTTTGGAAAATTATTTGTGGTGGCAACACCAATAGGCAATTTAGCCGACATCTCTGGTCGGGCCTTGGCTGTTCTTACTAGTTGTCATCAGGTGATATGTGAAGATAAAAGGGTAACACAAAAATTACTTTCTTTTTATAATATCAGTAAACCGCTTATGACTTTTAATCAACATACTGATGTTTCTCGGGCGGGATTGATAATTAATGAAATAAAAAATGGTCATGATTTTTGTTACGTCACTGACGCTGGTACCCCCGGGATCTCTGATCCGGGCGGCAAGCTTGTAGAAATTTGTGTTGAAGAAGGAATTACGGTGGTTCCAATACCAGGAGCATCGGCTTTGGCTACAGCCATCTCTGTTGCCGGTATTAATTTGCAAGAATTTATTTTTTTAGGTTTTCCACCGCATAAAAAAGGCAGGCAAACATTTTTCAAAAACATGGTTGATAGTAAGTTGCCTGTAATATTTTATGAATCAACACATCGTGTACTAAAAGCTTTGTCGGAAATAGATAAATTGGCGCCTGATCGTCAGGTGATAGTGATGCGTGAATTAACAAAAAAATTTGAAACTATCTATCGCGGTAGTGCTAGTGATATTATTGAAAAATTGGGTGAAACATCCACAAAAGGCGAATTTGTTGTTATTGTTAATATAGAAAAGTAATTATGGCTAAATTTTATATAACTACCGCTATTCCTTATGTAAATGCTAAACCGCACATTGGTTTTGCCTTAGAGCTTATTCAGGCAGATGTTATCGCGCGCTGGAGAAAGGCCAAAGGAGACGATGTTTGGTTTTTAACAGGCGCAGACGAAAATTCTCTTAAAAATGTTCAGGCAGCCGAAGTGTTAAAAAAACCCACGCAAGTCTTCGTTGATGAGATGTCTGAGGACTTTAGGAAATTGGTAAGCGATTTAGATATTTCAACTGATGATTTTATTCGCACAACTGAAGTTAGACACAAAACCGGTGCGCAAAAGTTTTGGCAAATGTTAAAACCGGAGGATGTGTACAAGAAATCGTACGTTGGATTATATTGTGTTGGTTGTGAGCAATTTTATTTACCCGAGGAATTAGTTGGCGGTGTTTGTCCTGAACATAAAACTGAGCCTGAAAAAGTACAAGAGGAAAATTATTTTTTCAAACTGTCTTCATATCAAACACAGTTAGAAAAATTAATTGAGAGTGATCAATTAAAAGTAGTGCCTGAGGGCAGAAAAAATGAGATTCTATCTTTTATTAAACATGGGTTAGATGATTTTAGTATCTCACGTTCCGTCAGCCGTGCTCGAGGGTGGGGGGTGGCAGTGCCCGGTGATGAAAAGCAGGTTATGTATGTTTGGGTAGATGCACTATCAAATTATATTACGGCCTTGGGTTTTGCAGAGGATGGTGATAAGTACCAGGAATTTTGGGTTAACAATAAAAATACGGTTCACGTTATTGGAAAAGGGATTATTCGTTTTCATTGTATTTATTGGCCTGCCTTATTAATGTCGGCAGGCCTACCATTACCAAAAGAAATTTTTGTTCATGGCTATATTACAGTTGGAAATGAAAAAATGTCTAAGTCATTAGGGAACGTAGTTAGTCCATTTGCATTGATTGAAAAATATGGCACCGATTCTCTGCGTAATTATTTATTACGAGAAGTTTCTGCCTACGACGACGGTGATTATACTGAAGAAAAGTTTAGAAATCGTTATCAAAGTGATATGCAAAACGGTATTGGCAATACGCTGACTCGGCTTACTAATATGGTGGATCAATATTTAGGTGGTCAATTACCTAGACAGGCGAGAGTAAAACTTGATCAATCGCCGATTGATGACGCTTTATCACGCTATCGCTTTGATGAAGCAATTAACGTCATCTGGGGTTGGTTTAAAAATATAGATCAGGCTATTGACCAACATAAGCCGTGGGAGCTAGCTAAAAAAAATAAAACAGCCGAGGTATCAAAACTTTTGGACGTATGGTGTGAAATGCTTTACCAAGCTGGTCGAGCGCTAGAGCCGTTTTTACCGAAAACTGCTACTCTGATAAAGGAGTCTTTATCTGGTAACAAAATTGTGAAAATTAATCCGCCTTTTCCTAAAATTAATTAAAAATTATGGCACTGATTGATTTTTTATTGCTAATGGTTTTACTTGGTTTTGTGTGGTTTGGTTTTTGGTTTGGTCTAATTCATACCCTAGGCGCTTTAGTTGGTACATTCTTGGGTGCTTGGATTTCTAGTAGATTATATTTACCAATTTATGAAATATTATCAAATTGGACTGGTTATGAATCAGAGTGGTTAAAGATTACAGTTTTTATTGTATTATTTATTATAATCAACCGCCTGGTCGGTTTTGGTTTTTATATTCTTGATAAAACTTTTAGGTTCGTATCTTTCATTCCTTTTTTAAAAACAATAAATCGTTTGGGTGGTGCGGTATTAGGTTTAGTAGAGGGAGCTTTTTCGCTTGGCTTGATTCTTTATTTTGCCAACACGCTCAATTTACCGATTTCCTTTGTTCAAGCAATTGTTAGCTCTGATTTAGCGCAAAATTTAATTGCGTTCGCCGGCATTCTCATTCCGCTACTACCAGGTATTGTTAATAAGTTGCAACCTTATACCGGGGTGCAAATTAAATTTCAATAATGTTGGTAGATACTCATTGCCATTTAAACTTCAAGGCGTTTAAGGATGAAACAGAAGAAATAATCAATCGAGCGAGTGCTGTCGGTGTGACCCGCATTATTAATGTTGGCAGTCAATGGGATACTTCTGAGAGGGCAGTAACCATGGCGAATGAAAAAGAAGGCTTATATGCCGCGATCGCTTTACACCCGATTCATTTGTATGAGCAAGAAGTCGATGAGGAGGAAAGTCATTTTACAACGCGCGCCGAAATCTTTGATTTTGAAAAATATAAATCTTTGGCCTTAAGTTCTAATAAGGTAGTAGCTGTTGGCGAGTGTGGTTTAGATTACTACCACTTTCCCGCTGGGCGGGGTATAGAAGAAGTAAAAAATAAACAGGCTGAGGCATTCAAAAAACAGATTGATTTAGCGACCGAGCTAAATTTACCACTCATTATTCATTGCCGTGATGCCTACGATGATTTGTTTAATTTATTAGACGAGGCCGTTAAGCAGGGAAAATTAGCAAAACGGGGAGTTAATCATTGTTTTTTGGGTAATCAAGAGCAAGCTAAGAAATTTTTAGACTTAGGTTTTTATTTATCATTTACCGGTATTATTACTTTTAAAAACGTTGCACCCGAGTTATTAAAAGTTATTAAGGAAACACCACTTGATAGAATAATGGTAGAAACTGATGCCCCTTATCTGGCACCGCATCCCTATCGGGGAAAAAGAAATGAACCGGCATTTGTTGTTGAGGTTGCTAAAAAGATAGCTGAATTAAAAGGTCTCGATGTAAAGGATGTCGAGGACAAAACAACGGCCAACGCAGAAAATTTATTCAATTTAACAAAAGTGTTAATATAATTATATGAGCACAGATTCTATTGTTATATTATCAATTGTGGTTCTAGGGTTTGTTGCTATTTTGTGGTATTTAAGATCTCGCACCACAACGGGCGGGAGTACAGATTCCAGCAGTTTGTTGCTTTTGCAAAATCAGTTAAACGAAATAACAAGAACACTGGATAGTAAACTCGGTGAATCTACTAAGGCCATTCAACATCAATTTGGTGAATCGGCAAAGATAATTCGAGATGTTACTGAGCGTTTAACGAAGTTAGATGAAACAAATAAACAGGTGGTTAATTTTGCTGATCAACTGCAGAGTCTCCAGGACATTTTAAAAAATCCTAAGCAAAGAGGAATACTTGGGGAATACTATTTAGAAACATTGCTTAAGAATGTCTTACCGCAAGGTAGTTTTCAAATGCAATATGAATTTAAGGATGGCACGATCGTGGACGCTGTGGTGTTTGTTAAAGATAAAATTATTCCAATCGATTCTAAATTTTCTTTAGAGAACTATAATCGATTAGCGGAAGAGCGCGACCCGGTTGAGAGAGAGCGTTTGGAAAAAGCCTTTAAAGCAGACTTGAAAGCACGTATAGATGAAACCGCTAAGTATGTTAAGCCGAGTGAAAAAACTATGGATTTTGCATTTATGTTTATACCGCACGAGGCGATTTATTATGATTTATTGGTTGCTCAAGTTGGTTCGGTGAAAGTTAATACCCGCGACTTAATTGAGTATGCGTTTAAGGAACGTCATGTCATTATAGTTTCACCAACTTCCTTTTTGGCTTATTTACAGACCGTGCTGCAAGGATTGAAGGCTTTGCAAATCGAGGAGTCGGCAAAGGAGATAAGGAAAAACGTTGAGTCATTGGGTAAACATCTGGCAAGCTATGAAGAGTTTATGAAAAAACTGGGTAACAATTTAGGTACAACGGTAAATAGCTATAACAGTGCTTATAAGGAGCTTGGTAAAATAGATAAGGACGTTATGAGAATTTCTGGAAAGGCAATTGAGATAGAGCCAGAATTATTAGATCAGCCGCAAATAAAAGAAGAGTAATTAGGGAGTGTTTTCACCCGAACTCTTGACAAGTTTTTATATTTAGACTAGCATACAAATCTAATCTGCTCTTTCTAAT
>CAYGFD010000001.1:56680-83746 GCA_964349095.1 uncultured Gammaproteobacteria bacterium | reverse complement strand
CTAGAAGAATATTTTTGTCTTTTATGACCATGATGCCCACTCCGGCACCAGTTACTCCCCTTTCTGTCATAATCTATTCCCCTTGATAATGAGGCACCTGCAAGCCCCATTTTTTAAAATATTTTAACCAAGAAAAAATATGAATCCACGTTACTTGGCTGAATAAACCTAAAAATGACGCTTCAGCCGACTGGCGCTGATGAAAGTGAACCATAGCGACATCGGCAACATAATACACCTGCCAGCCTTTTTGCCAAAACCGCCTACACCAATCAGTGTCTTCTACATAGAGAAAATAATCCTCATCCAATAACCCCACCTGCTCAAGAGATTTTCGCCTAGCAATCAAACAAGCTCCCAAAACCCAGTCCACTGGTCTGTTTGAATTGTGATCCCAATCCACCATGAGATATTTTTTAACCTGCTTTTTAGCTGACTTCATGAAACCAAGTGGTGTACGCCGAAAAATTGGTAACCAGAAATTCGGAAAAGTGAATGTCGACATCTGTGTGCTCCCGTCGGGATTATTTAATTTAGGCGCAGCTAAACCTACCGCTGTGTTTTCATCCATAAACTGAACTAATTTTTTAACCCCTCCTTCCAGCACCGCTACATCGGGATTTAAAATCATAACGTACTCTCCGGTTGCCACTCTTATACCAGCGTTATTCCCTGCGGCATAGCCTTTATTGTTTTCCAAAGAAACCGTTTTCACTTGCGGCCAATTAGCCTTGACCATTTGCAGACAACCATCATTAGAAGCATTATCAACCACAACAACCTCAAAATCAAAATCACCAATTTCCTTAAACAAGCCGGCCAGGCAATACTTAACTAAACCAGCTGTTTTATAATTTAAGATAATTATGGATAATTTTGCACTCATACAAACCAGGTGCGCATTTCTTTATTACTTAAAACCTCCTGACCTTTAAGCCGCTTTTTCCTCGTTTTGGAAAATAATTTAGCTATTTGACCCCATGACCGCATGAAAACAATAGGCTCAAACACAATCATATAACATATTTTCTTAAATTCATACCAGGCAATGGCCGGCAAGTCTTTAATAAAGTTTTTAAAGGTATCATTTTTTAACAAAACCAACCAATGATTCCTATAGGAACTCAACCTTAACTGCGGTGACCAACGTCTCCTTTTTTTAATTATCTTCAGCAACGAATTGTCCTCCTTTAAACTTCTATCATGGTAACCGACAGCTGCGGGAACAAGGTATGATTTTAAGCCTAGTTTACGCAAACGCCAAGCTAAGTCAACGTCTTCTTTGTAGGCAAAAAAATTCTCGTCAAACAACTCGTTTCCATAAACCACTTTTTCTAAAACTAACCGAGTATAAATCGGAGCCGTCCCACCTACCCCAAATATTTCTTGTATATTGTTGAACTGACCGGCATCAACCTCTCCCTGTCCCAAATTCGTCATGTGTCGGTTCTTATAAACCACCAAGCCGCAACTATCAATGGCCTCCTCTTTATTAAGTGGTTTTGATAAATCTTTTGGATAATTTTGGTTGGGCGAAAAATTCCAAGATAGCAGCTTTCCTTGGGCCGCGGCGGCGTTATTTTTTACCATTACTTCTAGTATTAACTCAAAATAATTCGGTCTTAATATTACATCTTGGTTCAATATGCAAAAATACTCTCCACTGCTCCACTGCCAAGCCTGATTATGCCCTTTACAAAAACCAAGGTTTTTTTTATTTGTGATAACCCGCGTTTTTTTTGCCATCGCCGGATTTTCGTTTAACCAACTCTCTAAAAATTTTTTTGTATTATCAATTGAGGCGTTGTCTATAATCAACAGCAGAAAATTAGTAAAAGTTTGGCTAGCTAAACTATCTAGGCAATGACCAAGATATTTTTCACCATTATTTACTACCAAGCTGATAGTTAATAAATTTTCAGTTTGCTTCAGCGTGTTCATTATACTCAAATAAATATATAGCAAGTAACATTAATGACCCAATACCCAAAGGGTGATTCATATACGGCGTGGTAATATTCACAAACACCACCGTTAAAGCAGCTGCTATTGTACTAACCAATACAGATTTTGACAATGAGGAATTAATAGACAGCTTGAACAATTGTACCCAAAAAAGCAAATATAAACCAATGCCGATTAACCCCATTTTCAGCCACATATCCAAATACCCCCACTCAAATGAATATGTTGTCACTAGCCCAGTACCACCGGCACTAGAACGTACGATACGCGGGTCTGAACTTAAGTACGTCACAGTTGCCCCGAATCCCTGACCTAATAGCCAATTTTTTTTGATCTGAACTACAAGTGGATCTAAAAGCTTTAAGCGTGACTCAGTGGCGGCCTCCCCCACCCCTTGTCCAGTGCGATTTATGAGAGCTCCCAAATCACCTGACAGAGGCGTTGGCCAAGGAAATTTAACAACCATGATTAATAATCCAAGACTCAATAATATAATAACTAAACCGCTAGTCAACCAATAAAATATTTCCCTAAAATTTACCTGACTTTTGACCCAAAGATAAACGACTAAGCATAATATTGCCAAAAAAGTGCCCAACCAAAAACTTCTAGACATACTAGCAAATAAAATAGCCGTAACGACGGAGGTTGACGCCAGCCAACTGTAATTTGATAAATAAAGTTTTGATTTATTCACCAGCGGCCATAACCATAGCGCGGCAGTAGCTGTCGCAGCAAATATATGACTTTGAGAGAAAATTCTAAACCATCCGCCGCCGGCGTAAGTTATTTCACCAAAACCAGTATTTCTAATCCAGTTATAAACCGGCAATAAATCAAAGGCCGTAAAGTGTGTATATAAGTATAATAACGCCGTTGTCTTAAACGACAGATAAATGAGAGCTGCTATGACAAGCGCTATAAAATTTTCAAACCAGTGTTTCCGCCAATGCCATAGCGGAATTAAATAAAAAATAAATAAATAGCCATTAACATCTAAAAACCAATTACCAAAACCATTTCTAAAACCCATAACCATACCGAGCACTATACCGAGTAAACCTAACGACCACCATTTAAAAAAACTTTGCCTTACAAGACTGGTTAAATCACCAAGTTTAATACTAGTTATAAACCTGGACCACAGAATAACAAAAAAAATAATCCTCAAAGGCAAATGACTACCATTAATATCGACAAAAAACCAATAACCCTGGGAACCGAGTATTAATTCTATTATTACAGCAGCGACTGCCCAGGCTATATTTTTGAAACAGGCGTAAACGAACGTAATTATTATTAGTCCAAAAATTATAATCTGGCCAATGGGATAAAAGTAAGAAATAATGGACAATAAATCCAAAACTAAAAAACTTACTACCAACGCTACGATCAGGTGCTTATTGATTTTATCAAACATGAGGTTTAAATATATCAATAATTAACGATTCTAAGATACCAATTGGAGTGAACAGTTTTAAAATTAAATATGAGCCGAATGAGTGATTTTTTTTAAAATAATAAAGCAAACTGGCGTTAAACAGCCTCTGCCTCTGAAGATGGCTTAATTGATAAAAACTCGCGCCGCCAATATGATGGGCAGAAATAGTCGGCGTATACCAGACTTCAAAACCTAACTCCTTAGCCTTTTTACACCAGTCAACTTCCTCAAACCAGATAAAATAACCCTCATCTAAATACCCCGCCTTCTGAATAAATTTTTTAGTGACAAAAAATAAAGCACCACTTACTTGCTCTACCCTATTGTCTCTACTGTAATCAAAATCATCCATCAAATAATCACTTATGGCCGTTTTAAAAATGCGCGCTATTTTTGTAACCACCATCACTTGTGAAAAAATACTGGGCAATTTACGAACGGACTTTTGTATGGAGTTATCTTTATCCAATATTTTTCCACCAACAATACCCGCCTCTGTATGTTCGTGAAAAAATATTTCTGCCATATTAAGAGCTCCATCTCTTAGTTCGGCGTCGGGATTTAAGAGTAATATAATATCAGCCTGTGACTTCTTTATGGCTTGATTACAGGCAAAAGCAAAACCCTTATTTACACTATTTTCAATTAAATTTACTCCGGGAAAAGACTCCCGCACCATGTCGACACTGCCATCACTGGAATTGTTGTCTACCACGTAAATTTCCGTGGCGTTATTTTTTAACACGGAATTAAGACAGGAGCGTAATTTATCTTTAACGTTCCAAGAAACAATAATCACGCAAACCTTATTCATAGTTTATGCTAGCTATAACTTTATCGAGCATTATATTCACCTGTTCCGTCCAACTATACTGCCAAGCGGTCTCCTGTCGATGTTTTACAGACTGCATACTATCTCGTGTCAAAGAATTAATTATCGCCTTATTAAATTTTTCTGGAGTGTCAGCCAACTTGACCACCTTTTTAAAGGCGTCAGTACCAGAAGTAGGTGTTGAAACAACCGGCTTACCAGCAGCTAAATATTCCATCATTTTAAGCAAACTGGTATGCTTGCCAAATTCATTAAGCAAATGAGGTACGATAGCTACGTCAAATTGACTAACATAACTCGGCACCTCTCCATATTGTTTACGACCAAGAAAATGAACGTTTTTTAAATCACCTAATTTGCTATCAAGCTTCTTCCTAAAATTAGGCCAAACCGGACCAACAAAGGCAAAAGTTTTTTTTGGATTATTTTCAGCCAAATAACGAATCAGGTCTAAATCAATACGATCTTGTTGCAAAATACCCACATAACCAATTATTGGCCTAGGCAGCGAAGCAATGTCCCGGCTGACAATTTTGGGTGGTTCTTTATACATCTGCCAGCGGACACCATTGGGAATATAAAAGACCCCATCTCGCTTATCAAAATATCTAACCATTTCCTTAGAGGTCGTAAATATTAGATCTGATTTATTCTTTATTATCTCATAATTTAATTTCAAGCGATCAGTAATTGATTTGTAGGCTGAATGCTCTAGCCAATTGTCGACGGCATCAAAAACTTTCAGACGACATTGAATTTTATCAAAACAACCAACGAATGTTGGCAAGTAAGACCACACCACCACATTCTTCAAGTTTAACTTGGCTAAACTGGAATTTAAATCATCCAACATTTTATCCTCACTGAAATAACTCAGCACAGTTGAATAATTAAAAAGTCGATATTCCACATCATCATTATTGCTAACTTTATATACGGTTTTATTTATTTCTGAATTGCTCAGCGCTGTCAGTCTGGAAAAAAAGCCACCAGACATTTTTTTTCCGGCTTTAAAATGTAACACCCCTTGTAACCAAATTTTTAGAGCTTTCTTAAACGTTAGGGGTAAATAATCAATTGCCACAATTTTTCTGACTTTATCGCTGGCCAGTAATTCGTGTAATACGTGACTATTTCTATTAACAAAACCTGCCTGCCATTCGCTGTAAGCAGACATATTGAACATTACGACATCAATTTTTTGCGAATTATCCAATTCCATTTAGATATTGAAAATCTTATTTATTAAATCTACTTTATTATTTTCTATTTGTTTTTGCACGTAGTCTTTTGCTGAATTACCTAAACGTGTGCATAACTCATTATTACTTAACAACCTTTCCAAGGCAAGAACTAAATCGTCGACATTATTTACCCACAATGCATTATCACCTACCGCCTCCTTAACACCCCCGACTGCTCGGCCAACTATTGGCTTCCCAAACATAGCAGCCTCTGTAAATACGATACCAAAACCCTCCACATCTATTTTATTATCCTGAGGAGTTAATACAAAAATATCACTAATCGCGAAATAAGCTTTTGCCTCCTCGTCACCAACTGCCCCTAAAAAAATAATCGGAAGGCCCTGGGCAAGACTTTTTAAACGACTCTCTTCCGGGCCAGTACCAGCGATAATATAAACAAAATCCGAGTGCTTTTTTACTAAAGTATCTATTGCCTGAATTACCTCATCTATCCCTTTTCTTTTAACAAGCCGTGCCATGCTAAATACAACTTTTTTCCCTTTCAGCTGTTCCATGCGACGTAATCTATTAATAAGCTCTTCGTCCGCTGGCGGGATCAATTCTGGCTCCGGATGAATAACTACTGTATTAGCATCGGTGATATCTTTCACCAAACCGGCCGTAAACTCGCTATTACAAATAACAAACTTAGCATTATGTAATATTATTTTTGATAAATACTTCTTAACTAAATGTGTCTTTGCCAACTGGACATCTAAACCATGAACCGAAACAATATACGGCCATTTGTAAATCATTTTTAAAAACCAACAGACAGTGCCAACTGGCAACAAATCGCCAGCCCAGAGTATTTTTGATTGTGTCTTCCAATAATAATCGGGGATTATTTTTATCAGCGGCCACCACGCTGGCCAGAGTTGCGAAAAATAATTTCTCCTAAAAACGTTTGCCTCCTCCGGGCCCGGAACTGAAGTCAAAACACTTACACGATTACCTAATTTACTGACTAATCTTTTATAGTACCTAGCCACTCCACCTTGATTTGGAAAATAATCCTGAGTAATTAACAAGATTTTATTCATACTTTATTCTTACTAAAAACAATCGATTTTAATTCTTTAATCTCAGACAAACTCAAGCCCTTAAATATAATGATACTAATAAAGTAGATAATAATTCCCAGTAGTAATACGAAGCCTAAATGTATTTTGTATACCGCTATAAACATAAAAAAAGACATAACAATGGTAGCAAGTAAAACTTTAAGCGCACTTAAAAAAATTTCCCGATAATTTAAATTGATGACTTTGGAAATCACAAACCAGCCGACTAGGAAGTAAACGAGAGAGCTAATTAATGACGCGCTAGCAGCACCAGCGGCGCCAAACTTGGGTATTAAAACAAAATTAATAATTACACTTATAACTACGGTGATTAGCAAATTCCAGGTATTTCTTTTTTGCAATCCACTAGCCGATAATAATGAACCCACAGGAAATGTTAAAAATAAAAAAACCAAACTAACCATTAAAATTTGCAACGGCAACACCGACTGTAGATATTGCGGATAGACCGCCTTTATAATCGCCGGCGCTAAAACAATAAAACCGCCTGCCAGAGGAAAGGACACGATATTTAAATAATGCACTGCTTTTGAAAAAATCTCAGGTAACATCCCCTTAGCTGTTGCGATATAGGCACTAAAGCCTGGTAACAGCGACGCGGCAAAGGCTGAGGCAATAAATTGCCAAGCGAAGGCAATTTTATAAGCCACACTATAAAAACCAACCGCTTCGTCTCCTGCTAGAACGGACAATAATACACTGTCCACATAACCGTACAATCTAGTTAAAATTAATGCTAAACCAAAAGGCCAAGCTAGAATTAACAACTGCTTTAAAACTGGGCGATGATATTTGGGCCAAATTGAAATTCCAAATTTTTTTAATCTACTCCAGGAGTAAGTTAAATTAACAAAACCACCAACTATTAGGGCAAGCATTATTAACCGCAAATCCCGAGTAAACAAAGTTATTAGAAACCCACATGAGACTACGGTTATTTGAAAAAGTACAGTGCCGATACTTTCCCACCATAAATTTTGAAAGGCTCGTATTAGTGAGTAGGCCGATAAAACCAGCGAGTCTATCACCATAATAATAAAAGCGATGTAAACCAAATCCCGAGCCATACCTGTATACCCCAATACATTAATTATTGCCCAAGCTAGAACAACTGCGACAGCAAATGAAACGAGTTTAAAAAATATAACGTTCTCCCAAAAAGATTGGGCTTTAGTTTTATCTTTCGCAACTTCCGTAGTCAAAACATAACCAAGTCCAATATCAATGAAAACTGAAAAAATGGTTGTGAATGATAACGCAAAAACATATTGACCAATTTCGGCTGGTGCGAAAATTCTAGCCAAATATGTAAAGTATAAAAATGAAATTACCTTTTGAGCTACGAGCGCCAAGGTAAAGTGCGATGTGTTTCGAGCGAGCGCTCGCGGCTCTGCGGACATAGTATTATTATACTAAATTTACACCAATAATCAACGTAAAAATGATGATTTTGATATATACTCGTCATTATTTAATATAACGACCCCTTAACATTACAGAAAACAAAAAAACCCCAAACAAAGTTTGAGGTTTTTCGTAAATTATCTCTTTTGCCACTGAGGTGCACGACGGGCCTTCTTTAAACCTGGTTTCTTTCTTTCCTTAACTCGGGCATCTCTAGTTAAATAACCAAATGGCTTTAGGGTTGCGCGCCAATCCGGGTTATGAATAATGAGCGCCCTCGCAACACCAAGCCGCGTTGCTTCAGCCTGGCCATTTTTTCCGCCACCTAAAACTCTGACTGATAAATTAAACTTGTCCGCCATACCAACTGCCTTTAATGGCGATAAGACTAACAATTGATACTCAAAACTTGGAAAATACTGAGCCATTGTTTTGTTATTAACAACCACATCACCCTTACCACCGTCAAAAAGTCTTACTCGTGCAATCGCCGACTTGCGTCGACCGACGGCAAAAATATAACCTAAATTCTTATCCAATTTCTTAACCGACTTCTCCTGCTGAACTTTCTCCTCGTGCTTAACTGTCGCCTTATGGGTAACGGTCTTTTTAGCATGCTTAATAGTTTTTGGCTTGTGCTCAGTTTTCTTTACCATAAATTATTCACCTTTCTTGATCGTCAAATTTTTTATTATAACTGAAGACAAACGATTTTTCGGCAACATATGAATGACTGCTTGCCTAAATAACTCGATTGGATTCTTCTCAAACTTTTGCTTTAAAGTAGTGGTTTTTAATCCACCGGGATAACCACTAAAGCTGTGATACTGTCGCGTGGTCATTTTGGTTCCAGAAAATTTAATATTCTCAATATTTGAAACTTCAACCTTAATGCCCGGATTTAAATTTGGTCTAAAACCTACAGTCCTCTTACCACGTAAAATAGTCGCAACCTCGGTCGCTAATCTTCCAAAAATCTTGCCTGTAGCATTAAACTTAATTACCTCTTGCTTGTTCATATTATATAAATTCAATAATAGCCATCTTAGCGCCGTCGCCCGCACGTCGAACTAATTTGATAACTCTGGTATAACCACCCTTACGATCAGCGTAACGAGGTGATAAAACTTCTAAAATCTTTTTAACTGCATTCTCTTGAGCTAGTTGTGATAACAATAAACGTCGAGCGGTCAAGGTATTGGCCTTGCCTCGGGTTATCATTTTTTCAACAACACCCCTTAACTCTTTGGCCTTGGCTTCAGTAGTCTTAACTTTTTCATACAAAACCAAGCTCACCGACAAACTCCTTAAAAGTGCCTTACGCGGACCGGTTAAACGACCAAATTTTCTACCTTGCTTACGATGTCTCATAATTAAGCATCTTTCTTAGGGCGACCACGCTTTTTAGTCTTTTGCTCGCCTGAGTCATCTTCGGACTGAGGCACCTCGTCGGCCACGGCGTGAGCAATTACTGGCTCTTCACCACCTTGGATAAAGTTAAAATGATTCACCAAAATAGATGCTGATTCTTTAACAGCATCAAGCGGTGAAATACTACCGTCTGTTTCAATATCTAAAGTTATTTTATCAAAGTTAGTTTGCTGCCCAACACGAACGTCATCAACCGTGAAACCTACTTTAACAATCGGTGTAAAAATTGAATCAACCGCAATTTGTCCAAGCTCTACACTCTCTTTTTCACGTGCCTCAACCGGCACATAACCCCTACCCTTGTTAACGGTAAACTCCATGTCGATCTCACCCTTCTTGTCAGTGATACTAGCAATAAACTGCTCCTTATTCATCACTTCAACATCGCTTGTTGTTTTAATATCAGCCCCAGTTACTTCCTTTATACCGCTGACTTTTAAATGAACTTTTACTGGCTGATCACCATGTAATTTAAACTTCATTCTTTTTAAATTCAAAATAATATCAACCATATCTTCCTTAACGCCCGGTAATGAAGAAAATTCATGACTGACACCATTAACTTTTACGGCTGTGATAGCTGCGCCAGGCAAGGATGAAAGCAACACCCTTCTCAAGGCGTTGGCAATGGTAGTGCCGTATCCTGGAAAAAATGGTTCAATAATAACCTGATCATGGTTGGATCCAAGATTTACGGTTTTTATTGATTGTGGCAATGGTATTGATTCCATATATAAATAATATAAATAATTATCTAGAGTAATACTCTACGATTAACTTCATATCAATAGTGGAGGCAACTTGTTCTGGTTTAGGTAAAGCCATGACTTGGCCTTTAAACTCTTTACCATCTACCGCTAACCATTCTGGTACAACCTGCTTGCCCCAATTTTTTTCTAAATTCTTAAAATAGGCGGACTTAAGACTAATTGGATCTGGGTTGATAGTCTCGCCTGGCCGAGTTAAATAAGATGGTATATCAACCTTCTTACCATTAACTTGGATGTGGCCGTGATTGACTAACTGTCTAGCGGCAGCCCTGGTTTTGGCAAATCCCATTCGGAAAACCACGTTATCTAATCTAGTTTCGAGTAATTGCAAAAATATAACGTCGGTCGCTCCAGTCTTTTTTATAGCTTTCTCATAATAGCCACTAAATTGACGCTCTAATAAACCATAGGTATAACGAGCCTTTTGTTTCTCTCTTAATTGCTTACCATAAGGTGTTAACTTTCCCCGTCCCTTTACACCATGGACTCCTGGCGGATAATTGCGTCGAGTAACCGGACATTTATCAGTATTACAAACACGCTCTCCTAAGCGACGACACATCCTATGTTTTGATCCAATATATCTACCCATATTAGACTCTCCTTGGCTTTCTTGGACGACAACCGTTATGGGCTATCGGCGTAATATCTTTAATTGATAAAACCTGTAAACCATTTGCGTACAAAGCTCTGACGGCAGCCTCGCGACTAACACCAACGCCCTTAACGCGAACATCTACTTCTTTCAAACCATACAATTTAATTTTTTCGCACAAATTTTTTACTATTATACCAGCGGCATAAGGAGTTGCCTTCTTTGGACCTTTAAATCCAGCCTGACCAGCGGAGGCGGTTGCTAAAACATTTCCTGAAGGGTCAGTAATAGAAACTAAAGTATTGTTATAGGTTACTAGAACATGAGCAATACCACGACTAACTTGTCGCTTGCGCTTGGACTTTTTAGCCTTCGCCACAACAGGCTCCGCCGATTTAGTATTTTCTACTTTTTGTACTTCCTCTGTCATATAGTTTATGTCTTTTGTGCTGATGCCTTACGGCCCGAACCCATGGTCCTTCTGACATTACCACGCACGGTTCTTGTATTAGTCTTGGTTCTCTGACCACGAGAAGGCAAACCTTTTGCGTGCCTAGACCCTCGATATGAACCAATTTCTTTTAATCTTTTAATATTCAATAAAACTTCGCGACGTAAATCGCCTTCTACTTTAAATTGTTTTTCAATTAAATCTCTCAATTTATTGACCTGCGCTTCTGTTAAATCCTTAGTACGAATATTTAAATCAATTCCAGCTTCGTTTAAAATTTGCTTGGAACGAGTTCGGCCGACACCGTAAATATAAGGCAGTGCCGCCTCAATTCTTTTTTCGTTTGGTAGATTTACTCCAGCAATACGTGCCATAAAAATTAACCTTGTCTTTGCTTATGTTTAGGATTAGAACAAATAATAACCAATCGCTTTCCTCGGCGAATTCTTTTGCACTTTAAACACATTGGTTTTACTGATGCTCTAACTTTCATAATTAATATCTATAAGTAATTCTTCCTTTAGTTAAATCGTAAGGCGTCATTTCCACCTTCACCCTATCACCGGGCAAAATTCTAATCCTATTCATTCTCATCCTACCTGATAAATGCCCCAGAATAATATGTCCGTTATCAAGTTTTATTTTAAAAGCTGTAGAGGGTAGTAATTCTTCAATTGATCCATCAACTTCCAGAAACCCTTTTGAATTCGATTGTATTCTATCTTCCACTTTTCATTAAATAAGAGTAAAAATAAAATTTATGTCTCATGGTTTTTAAGCCAGATGACATAAATTAAACCTATAAAACTATGATTTTATAAGATAAAGCGTCAAATTAACAAAATGGTTACTGTTGAAATTATATAACTTTCTAAAATAATGTCAAGAATTATTGGGTGATTGAGCGTTAATATGATGTGATTTGGCTAATTTTAGCTATTTTAATATAATTAAAAAACAAAACTATTGATTTTATTTATGCATTTGATAGCATTATTAATTATAATTTTCGTTCTTTATTAGTTCTTTTAAATAACAATCATAGGAGGGTGGTCATCATGCCTAAAAACATCATTATTTTCATTGTTAAAGTAGTGGATTGGCTGGAGGCCACAAAGGATCGCGGCCATAGTGCCTGGGGGCACTTTTGGTGGATGTGGCTTTATGTCATGTTCTATACCCCGATACTTGTAACAAAAGAGTGTGTAAAAGAAGTCCCAGAATTTTTTAGATGGTTGGCGGGACATATTAGCTCAAACTGATTGAGCTTTATCTAATAGTGTTTAACCCACCGGTCATCGTGGGTTGTTTTTTTATTCGGCTTTAGCTTTTATTCTACGAATACCAGCCGCCACCGCTTCTTCCTTCAAAATCTTAAAGCTTCCTAACTCACCCGTATGAGTAACATGCGGACCACCGCAAAACTCTCGACTAAAAACCGTTCCGTCTTTGTTTAAAATAGAATATACAGATACAACGTCGCCGTATTTAGTGCCAAACTCAGCCAATGCTCCAAGTTTTTCTGCCTCTGCTTTAGGCATCTCCTCTCTTTTTACATCCAAATCTTGCCTAATAGCTTCATTTACAATTTGCTCGACTTTATTTTTTTCCTCATCAGTCATTTTTGCTGGGTGAGAGAAATCTATTCGCAAACGATCGGAAGAAACATTTGATCCGCGCTGTAATACATGGTTACCCAAGACCTGGCGTAATGCTGCCAGCAATAAGTGGTGCGCTGTATGGTGCTTTATGGTCTGTGACTCGTGGTCTACCAATCCCCCTTTAAACATACCAGCCGAAGCAACCCTTGAGACATCTTGATGTTTTGCAAATTCCTTATCAAAATCCGCGCGCTTTAAATGAGCAGATTTGTCTCCGCTAATATCTTTTATAACCTCGTACGGCAATCCATAACTTTGAAAAAGATCAAAAGCGTTTGCGGCGTTAATTACCTCTATTTTCTCAAGCTCACGAATACCAATATTAAGAGTTTTCTCAAAACGTTCATACTCCTCCTTGAAAACATTAACAATTTTCTTATCGTCTAGTTCATAAAACTTTTTGTAGTAATTGATTACGTTTACTATCGGCGTGAAAATATCACCGGTAGAATTTCGGCGTTTTACTATAAAGCGACGCAAAATACGACGTAAAATATAGCCCGCCTCTTTGTTGGATGGTACGACTCCATCTGAAATAAGAAAAACAATTGCCCTGGCATGATCAGCAATAATCCTTTTTGATTCTTCTGGTATCATTTCAGCCTGCTCATCAATAAGAAATTTAAGCAAATCAGTGTCAAAAACGGTCGGCACATTTTGAACTACAGCCGCCAACCTTTCCAAACCCATACCCGTATCTATACCAAGTCTATCAAGTTTAGTTAAAGATTTATCAGCATTTTGGTAAAACTCATTAAAGACAATATTCCAAATCTCCACCCCGTTGACATATATTTCGGTTGTGGGACCACATGGCCCTTGATCACCAGTAGGTCCCCAAAAATTATCCGCTCGCCCAGATCGGACGATTTTTAATTTGCCGTCGATACTTTTCCAAATATTCTCTGACTCTAAATCAGTCGGCACATTACCTTCACCTGCAAAAACCGAGACATAATCAATAGTCAGGCCTAAGGTTCCAGTAATAAATTCATACGCATACTCGATGGCCTCTTTTTTTCCATAACCACCAAAACTAAAGTTACCTAACATCTCAAAAAATGTCAGGTGCGTATTATCACCTACTTCATCTATATCAGACGTACGAAAAGATTTTTGGACAGTAGCGACACTTTTTGAGCCCAAAGGCTTGCCTAGACTTAAATGATTATCCTTCAGTGGATCAGCTGCGCTAGTATAATATGGTTTGAATTGTTGCATGCCGGCAGTAGTCAATAATACCGACGGATCATTTTCTGGAACTAAAGAAGAGGAAGGGATAATCACGTGTCCCTTGCTCTTAAAAAAATCTAGGAATTTTTGCCTTAAGTCTGATGAGTCCATCATAAATCTTATACCACATTAACAAAAAAACACTTTAAATTCAAGCAAATAAAAAAATCCCCACTTGTGGCGGGGATTCACACTCGAACATAATTTCAATCATTGAGAGTTTTGAATCGATAATCGATGTACTCGATCGGGTCGCTGTTTGAAGCGATATAATAGTCATACCAGACCCGAAAGTCAGCCAAATTTATGGCATTATTTTCCGAGTACATGATGTACTCCATCTGGAGCGAGGTAATCGACTCAAGCTGAGCAGCGTATCTGTCGTTGAAGGCTTGATACTCAGCCCACTCCTTCACCCCCCATTTTGCCTGAACTTTTTCCAGACTACTGTCATACTCCGCATTATAGCCGAATGACATAAGATATTCTTCCGTGGAATCAATTACTGACTCCTTATTTCTCTGCCCCTCCTGCAGAGGTAAAACATAGGACTTGGCTAGATGCAGATAATGCAGTTCCAGGTAAGGTTTAACCTGATGCCAATCCTCCACAACCGACGATTCGCCGCGCATGACTGGCTTTACCGATGCCTCCGTACCTTTGTTCTGGTAAAAAATTACCGTCAGGATTATGGCTAGACCAAATAAAATAGAAGCCACGCCGTATGATTTTCTTGTCTTAAACATACGAACCTCTCTAGTGTTGAAATATGTGATTTAAAGAACACTTTTTGTAATAAAAAAGCTTATATTATTTTACAGACAAAGTCAATCTACCAACTGAACCCTTTTTTCTCAACCTTATTAATAACTGCCCCACCTAAACAAATTAAACCATCCTTATTTTCTTTATAAAAAACCACCGACTGCCCAGGAGTAATAGCCCTCTGCTTTTTTGCAAACCTAACTCTAATATTTTTGCCATATTTTGAAACTATAACCGGAAAAACTGGATGGCGGTAACGGTGCCTAGCTAAAGCCCGGAAAGGAAACTTCGGACGAATGCCGGTAGACCAATTATCCTGAGATGCCAATAGACTATCGGCCAATAAATGCTTTTGTTCCTCTAACTTACCAACAATTAAAATATTTTTCTTCCATTTTCTGCCAATTACATACCAAGGCCCGCTACCAATACCAAGTCCATGTCTTTGGCCGACTGTATAAAATGCTAAACCTATATGTTTACCTAAAATATTTCCTTTCAAATCAACTATATTTCCCGGGTTCTCCTTTATTCTGGTTCTCAAAAAATCTTCTACCTTAACCTCACCTACAAAACAAATACCTTGGCTGTCAGGTTTTTTTGCCACCGGCAACTTTATTTTTTCAGCGATTTTCCTAACCTCCTTTTTTGTCAGCTCCCCTACTGGAAATAATAAATGCTTTAGCTGTTTTTGATTTAAAGTATATAAAAAATATGATTGATCCTTTTCCGGGTCAAGACCATTTAACAATTGTAAATTTTTATTTCGCGCATAATGTCCGGTTGCGATGTAGTCACCACCCTCCTTCAATGCTCTTTTAAAAAACAAAGGGATTTTTACAAATTGGTTACACCTGACATCGGGGTTGGGTGTACGACCATTTTTATATTCCTTAAAAAAATAATCTATAACCCACTTGCGATATTCTTTCTCAAAATCCCAAACTTGAAATGGAATACGCAAATGCTTAGCCACTTTTTGCGCGTCGTCACGTTCGTATGTCCAATTACACTCCCCCGCCAAATTCAAATGTGTTCCTGTCCAGTTTTTCATATAAACAGCCCGCACGTCATAACCTTGCTGCTTAAGTAAATAAGCAGAAACAGCCGAATCAACTCCGCCAGAAAGCGCCATGTATACAATCATTTTTTTATTCATAACAAATTCAATTTACCTTATTTACAAACAAAGGCCAATCTCGCGATCAGCCTTTGTAGTAAAATGTTATTTTATTCTACCAATTCACCGATTACAACGTATCGTTTCAATGCCGTACCAATCGGCCACGACGTCTGCAGTGTAAGTAATTTTCGTTCGTAACCGTACTGTCCCAAATACTTAGTTTCTTTAGCCTCCACAACTTTCGCTTCATAAACTTTGTAAGTATATGTATTTCCCAACTCGTCGCTTAACTGCATGAGAGCGCCAATTTTAATTTTTGGTAAAATTGCAAATACTGATTTATAAGCCCCAGCTCGCCATTTATAGTCTGATGAATGTCCAAAAATATAAACATTGCCATAATCACCAGGCATAGCAGTTCCAGGATAATGCACGACTCCTTTTTCTAATGCCTTTTGCATAGTGGGCTCATCGTTACTGTTTACATACTGCACGGGCACGCTTAAACCTAAGCTAGATATTTTTAATATATTGGCCTTAGATATAGTGGCTTTAGGTTTAGCAGCCACAGTCACCACTTCTTTTGGCAAAGAAAATGGCTCAATCGCTAGCGACACCAATAATTTTTCAAGTGTGGAAAACTGTTCAATTCTTGGTAAATAATATCTACGCGAATCGGACGCAACATACCAAAGCTCGCCGCGACCATCAACTTGAAGTAATAGTTTACCTTTTTGCAAATTGGCAAATTTTAAATCTAGCGGTGAGTAGCCTATACCCAATGGGTTAGATCCCCTCTTGACTTCCTGATAATCAGTCAAGCTGTCGTTGTCAGAATCGTTATTTGATACGTTAGTACCTAATGAAACCTCCATCGCGTCAATCAATCCGTCTTGGTCTTTGTCAGTGCCAATAGCAGACCAAATACCAACTGGTATTTTCTTTAAATTCGCGTTTGATATACCAACATACTTATACTGCGATGAAGTTGTTACGGCTCCAGCAGTGGCATCGGCCACGGCCAATTTAGCACTAGTTAATGACTCGGCCTGAACTTCAGCTGGCTCATTAAATTGATATTTAATATTCGCAACAATCAGCTGCCAATTAAATACTGCTAGGACACCAAAGCCCAATCCAATAGATAATACTATAACTTTAAATGGATTCCTCCCAGTCATAATTATTATTGTAACAATGAAGACTTAATCCATTCTCTACCAATATCTTTCAAGGCTATGAATCCCATCGCTAGCAAAGGCAAAGCCAATGGCCATTCAGCTGGAATACCAGTTCGTGGCAATGAGTCGCTCTCGCCTAATACTAATGGTACTGGCGGATAACAAGTTGAGGTTCCTCTAAGAGCTACGCCATTTACAGCTAAACCAACTGGTAATTTATTTAGATCAACATCAGAAATACAGGCACCTACACCAGCTACGACTGAAGAACTTTCAGCGCTTGGCATAAAGTAACGTTTTTGATCCACCGGATTAACAAACCATAACTCGCCATTTCCACCAGTTTGCAATAATACTTTGCCAACCTGTTGCTTAGCAAAAGTTAAATCGTAAGCCGCCGCCCCTGCCCCAGTTGGATTATAACCAGTTTTAACTTCAAGGTCATCGGCAAAACCATCACTGTCAGTGTCTTTTGAATTAATATTAGTTCCTAAAGCTAACTCTAGAGTATTTGCTAAACCGTCACCATCAGTATCCACACCGGTAGTCGCCACAACCCCAACCGGAATCTTGGCTAAGTCAGAATTAGACATACCCACGGCAAACTTACTCAAAATTCCCGTGATAGTTTGCGATGGTAAGAAATATTTATTTTTAGTAACCGGATCAATATACCAGGCTATTTTATTGTTATTACATTGCAGCACAATCTGACCAGCATACTTAGTCTGTGTAGCACTATCGGCTTTGGATTTTTCAATTTCTGCATTCATATTGATACACTGCTCTCCCAATACTTGAGGTGGGGGCGGTGTATTTGAACCAGTAACGACAATTGACTTCTCAACCTGACAGCTCCATTGATTTACAAAGCGAGCATAAACAGTTCGCTCACCGGAACCAGAAGCTAAATCCCACGATACTGTGCTTGATAGTGGCACTGAAGATTGCGGACTAAAGGAATTGGTATTACTTAATACCAAACCAGTTATTCCTGCACCATAGGTAACGCCGAGATCAACTTTATTTCCTGAAACAGCTGATGTAGTTATAGCAACTGAATCTGGATTAATCTTGTAAGGATCTCGACTGCAGTCAGGACCACCGCCGCCTCCGCCGCCGCCACAATTACTGGTACAAACTGGTGGTGGTGTTGGATCGTCGTTAGTTATCGTGCAGGTCTTGGTTTCGCCAGCCGCTATGGTACCTGAACAATCGGCCGACAATGTTTTTGTATAATCAAATTTATCTACCTCGTCCACGCTATAGTTTCCGATTGGAACATTTACATTTGTACCCGACGTACTTCCTGGAAAAGTCTGCTCAAAACTACCGGCGCCTGTCACTTTCATTGTAAAGTCACCCGGCTGTCGAGATCTACCATTATCGTTAATCACAACTTTTTTGACTATCAATAACGGTGGCAGAATATCTGATGGATTGTCATTATTAGTGATAATACAGGTTTTAACATCGCCACTAGCTAACGTTATAGCGCCAGTAGAATCACAATCTCCGCCTACGTTTTGTAGTGAATAACCAGTTATTACACTTACTTCACCGACTGAATATGAACCAGGGACTAAGGTGTAGGAAGTGCCAGTAGATGAGCCGGCCTGCGGAGACCCAGCAACGTTTGTACCCGCTTGTTTTACATAAATAGAAAAGTCCGAGGCAGTTGCTACTCCACCATTATCATTAATAACTTCTTTTTTAACTATTAATACTGGCGGAATCACTTCGGCTGGATTGTCATTATTTGTCACAACACAAGTTTTCACATCACCATTAACCAGTGCCACTTCACCAGCGGAGTTACAATCCCCACTGATACTTTCCATTGTATACCCGCTTGGGATATCGCTCTCACTTACAACATAATCACCAGGAGTTAATGTATACGCTGTGCCCACAAATGATCCTGGTTGCGGTGAACCAGCTATGTCAGCGCTGGTTTGTTTTACGTGAATAGTAAACGCTGATGCGGTTGCTATACCACCATTGTCATTAATTACAACTTTTTTAACTATCAACGATGCTTCTGGAACTTCCACGTCATCATTAGTAATAGTACATGTTTTAGTTTCTCCTGAGCTGACGGTGCCAACACAGTCTACGCCCAGTGTCTTGGTATAACCTAAACTAGATGATTCATCGACACTATAAGCACCTGGGGTAACGGTCACTTCTACACCTACACCAGATCCAGGAAATGATGTCTGCGATGGGTTAGTTGCCGTGACATTCATAGTAAAGTCTGAAGCAATAGCTGTGCCACCATTATCATTAATTACGTCCTTAATAACTATAACCTTCCCAGGTGGCACGGGTTTATCGTCGTTTGTAATGGTACAGGTCTTAATATCACCGGCGATAATTGTGCCCGAACAATCAGAACTCAACGACTTGGTATAACCAATGTCTTCTATTTCATCAACACTGTAGGCTCCTGGATTTACAATAACAGCAGTACCAACTTCAGAGCCAGAAAAACTGGCGGGAACTGGAGAGTCAGCAGTAACGTTGATCGTAAAATCACCCGCTGACTTCGTGCCACCGTCATCGTTAATAACGTGTTTAATAACTATTAAACTGGCGGTGGTAGGTGCTTGATCATCGTTTACTATCGTACAGGTTTTGGTTTCGCCAGTAGCAATATTTCCAACACAGTCACTACTTAAATTTTTTATATAACCTGATTGCGTAACCTCATCTACTGAATATGCGCCAGCGGTAACTGTAACTACAGTTCCAACCTCGGATCCGGCAAACGAAGTTTGCGATGGGTTAGTAGCAGTAACATTCATTGTAAAGTCAGGCGCGCTTAAAGTTCCATCATTATCATTAATAACATGCTTGATAACAACCAAATTGGCGCTGCAAGAGTTGTTGCCATTTACAACAACTTCATTACTCGGCACCCAAACCGCAAAATTACTATATTCCTTTGCTGTAATATAGCCCGTATTCTTAACTTCAAAATTACCACAGGCTAAATCTTGTTTCACTCTACCCTTCCACTCTACCCAGCCAGTTTCACCCGGATTCAAGGTATTAGCATTCCAATATAAAGTTCTATTAGTTGAATTATAAAGTGGCAGTGAACCATAACCTGGGGTCACATTACTGGAATTTGTAGAACTAACATATATTAATTTACTATCTACGACGTCCTTAATTTTAACTCCACCGCCAGTACAATCGGCATCACCAATATTTTTAAAATTTAAGGTAAAGGTTACTTCCTCACCAGGTGTAATTGAAGATTTATCTGCGGACTTAGTTATTTCGAGTTTACATTCCTTTGGCGCCTCTTGATCGTTGTTAGTTATAGTACAAATTTTAGTTTGATTTGCTCCCACACTAACCACTCCGTCCGAACTACAATCGCCTGAAATTGTTCCGTCATAACCAGACACAATATTTTCAGATAACTTATAACTACCAGGTTCTAATACATAGATAACACCAACTGAAGAACCAGCTGATGGCGATCCAAGAACATCGGCGTCAGATTGTTTTACATGTAAGGTGAAATTTGCTGGTTGTTTTGTGCCGCCGTCATCATTAACCACCTGTTTAATAACTTTCAAATATCCTACGTCTGGCGTTGACGGACAACTGGTAATGGCGTGCGCTAAATTTACTGTCTCCACCCTTTGACGCATAGCATCTAATTGACCAGAAGTATAGGAACCAGATGTGAGTAACGTATCAGCCGCATTAGCCAAATCATTAATGCTTATACTTTCACCAGGAACTATTGCCTGTCCAGATACAAAATAAGCAATGGTAAACTTCATGGCTAACAACTGAGCCTTTAATTTAGTTAAACTGGATTGAGAATAATTGTTAAAAATTGATTGAACTTGAGAGGTGGTAGTTACCGATTCGCTACCAAGAGTCTGAGGTAATCTCCAATTTTCGGAATGATTTTTCCAGTAACCATAAGATCTAGTCTCAAAAGTCTGACAAGTATTAGCTACCCTTCGATTTAAAATAACTAGAGTTCTATTCGGGACAGTGGAGGTAATAACAATATGCCCATCGGAATTAGTGTTACGACTACCATCGTTACCGGAATTGCTGTCAAATAATTGTCCGGAATACGGTAAAAAGTCAGCCAACGTGCTAACACTCATGGTGTGTTGGTCATTATATAATGGCGCTTGCCATCCACTACCAGTAATTGACTCTTCGCGATAGTAGTAATTTCCAAGATTTAAGTTTGAATATGTTATACACTCAGCATCATTACTGGAGCTTCCGGACAAAATCTTAGCGTTGAAACTCAAACCAGTATCAAAGGTAGAGGTCGGCAGTACGCCTGCTGGCGCCCCTTCGGACGTCACGGGACTCGGTGTGAAACCGTTGATATTAAAAACTGACCCCGTAAAAGCAGAGCCATCAATAATATTGCCATTATCATCGGCAATAACTTTGCAGACCTTTATAGAACCTTTGGTAGTACCACTACCTCCAGTTGCCTGGGCCTGTACTAGACCAATCATTAGTGCGGAAAATGCAACCAATGAAACAACAATTAAAGCGTTAGACTTATTAGATGTCATATTGTTTTCTCCTCTAAAATCCAATTAAATTAGGATTATATATAATTAAAGAATTCTGATTAACTTACCAGAAAACAAAAAAATTGTCAAGCGAACATGACAATTTTTTGTAAAATTAAATTAAACTATCGCCAGGAGTAAAGCTAATGCAATTACTACCAAACTGTGACCAATAATCGATAAGTGCTGCACGCGTATTTTAACAAAGACATTAATAAGCAACGCAGCAACCAACATCAGCATAAAGTAGAAGTAAAATTGGGTAACCTTATCATCTAAATTATGGACCGTAAATATACCCATAAACTTAACGAACTTATCATGACCAGTTTGGAAATTGTATAGATTTTGTGTGGCAACCTGAGGTGCAATCCAAATCAATGGCTTAGATTGAATATTTCCATCTTGTGCAGTGGCAATAGCAGTCAACAATTCACCGCTTTTATTTGATACCCCAGTATCGTAAGTAAGTGAGCCAAACCACAAACCTTTTTCGGGATTAAATTCCAAAGGTATGACTTGTGAACCAAGCTGTAAGGAAACTGCCTTGGCATTTAAAATTTCAATTGACGCATTGTATCCAGAATTAGTCCACTGAACTCTCAAACTATCCTCATTAATTTTGACTGGGGCAGGTTCAGTCGACTGAACTACTTCGGTTGGTGTGGTTTTAATTTCCTCAGCAGGAGGTGGCGGTACTTCCTCTACCACCGGGTCAGTTACAATCGGCGTAGGTGTCGGCTCAACAACCACTGGCTCTGGTTTTACCTCAGTAACCGGTTCTACTTGTGTGGTAGGCGAAACAATAACCTGAGGCTGAGGCGCAGGAGCAGAAACCGTTGCCACCTTTACTGGTGAAGCAACCGGATTTAATGGCGTACCGAACATTTGTACAACAAATGTCGTTGGATATCCTTCAAAATCGCCATTAACTATACCAACGCCAATCTCGGAATAATTGGTATTAACGATGTTGGCACGGTGCGATGGACTAGCCATCCAACCATCTTGTACCGACTCCGCACTCACAAAATGTACCGCTAAATTTTCACCCGCATACATATAGCTGTAGCCGGCCTTTTTTATAAAATCCCAAGGTGATAATCCAGTTGGACTGGTGTGGGCAAAATACTGATTCAATAACATATCCTGAGCTTTATTGGATGCGGCAATATTTAAAACACTACTATTCTTAAGCTCTGGTAAACCTAAATTAATTCTTGTTTGATTGGTCAAACTTATAATATTATCAATTGTAATGGCGCTAGAAAATAAACTAGAGGACGGTAAAGCAATTGGTGCAATTATTACTAATAGCTTAATCAATATCAAAAAAACGCTATAACCAGCCAATGCCTTATGACTCAATAAGTGAGGCTTATGATTATTGCGCTCATGTGGAATAAAGTGGTCATGCAAATGCCAGACCGCTTTTTTAGCTAAATTTTTCACGATATTTAATTTCTTATGAACTTTTGCCATATATCTTAAATAACAGTGTAGTATAGTACAAATTTTGATTTTTGTCAATACTAATTAAGAATAGTTTAACTATTCTTAATAATACCACATATTTTCCGCGCACTTTAATCGTCTTGGGAATTCCCGTCTTTTACATCCCTATTTTCCTGGCTACGATCCTCAGAATTATTATTACGCTTTTCATTACCACTAGGTCTTTCCTTAAGCAATGCGTCTTCGGCTCGTAAAGTAAGTTGGTACGCCTGCAACAAACGATTGTAATTTGATCGATACGATCCGTAATTTCTAGCCTCATCGTCAGTCAGGTTTGCAAATTTTTCTTCCACCGCAAAAATATTTTCCTTTGCTTGATTCAAATATTTACTTGCTGCTTGTTCCGCCTCATCACTCCACCCGTCGGCAATTATTTGACGCTCAATCTCAGAAATACGCTGCTCGGTTATTAACTGCTTTGACTTAATCTGCTCCGCGATAGCGGGTATCTCTAAGTCCTGAATATTCTCTTTTGGTCTAATAACTTGAAAACCAATTTCAGCGGTAGAGTCTAGCGCAGACAAAACAGAATTTCTAACCTCTGGGGTTACCGGCTCGCCATCGTGAATCGCTTTATCATATTTTTTCTTAAGAATTTCCGTTATGTGAGCTTGATTATCTCCAATCTGCTTATAAATATTCTTCACCATCTGTCCATTTTCATTACCAGTATCTTCAAGTCCGGGGATGCTTTCGTGCAATTTCTTTACTTGTTCCTCATAACTATTTATAGTTGCGACAACTTTATTATCACTTTTTTGCCCCAATAAGACCTCTGCCTCTTGTAATCTGGTTTGCGCTATATTTAAACGTAATTTAGCCTTACCTGAAGCCGTGGGCGTAAAAGTTAAGGCCAACTGCTCAGAAGCAATTTTGACTGGATACAAAAGGTCGGTAGGTAAACTGTTATTAGCAGCCAAAGCCCCTCCGGCAACTACAAATAGCAACAAAGTGCTTATAGCGATACCAACGGGTTTGAGATAAATAAACAAGCTAAAAGACCAATGTTTTTCAATTGGATGGATAGATAAATATGACTGTAACTGGGCTCTATTAGAAACCAACCAATCTCGATTGGGTTTAATCTCCTTATACCTTTTAAATAAATCCTTGGCTATGTTCATACTATTTGTTCACTTCGTCCCGTAATTTCTTAAGGGCTCTATGTATAATAACGTAAATACTACCAGAAGATTTACTCTTCATTTTTGCTATTTGCGGTATAGACAAGTCATCAAGGTAGCGTAATGTTAATATTTCCCTGTATTCATCAGGCAATTTGGCTAATAACTTGGGTAAGGCCGGGTCAGAAACAGGGGCCGGGTCAACTTGGGCTACGTCGTCATTCCTCTCTAACAGCTCCTCTATCGATGAGGTGGGTTTCTGTTTTCTATAATGATCGACTATTAAATTATGTAATATACGGTAGAGCAATGGCTTTAGATCCTTGGTTGGTTTCTCCCGATACTTATCCCAAGCTCGCAAGAAACACTCACTAACCAAATCCTCAGCTACCTGATGGCTGCTCACACGAAAAAAGGCGTGTTTCCACAACTTTTCGGCCAAACCGTCATAGACGGCCATAAACTCCACCTCAAATTTGTTGGCTGACATTACTTTATCTTTAACGCCCTGAAGTGTATTTTATTACACCAAACCAGCTAAACCCAGGGGCTACACTATGGATAAATTTGTTTACCATCATCATCTTCTATAATAATTGCATTTGTCGGACATGATTTTGCCGCCTCTAAAATAAGCTGGGCGTCCATTGGTAAATCCTTATAATCAGTCCAATCACTCGACTTCTCTCCAGACTTTTTTATGATTAGCGCCTTGGCTTCATCATCAAGTTCAAAAACTTCAGGCAATAAAGCGAGGCACGACGCCGCCCCAATACACAAATCCCTATCCACTTTTATTCTCATAGCTGCAATTGATAAATTAATTTATAAACACAACATTATTCTTCTTCGCTGCTACAACCCCTAATTGCAGGCGCTCTTTTGATTGAGCATAAAGCGTATAAAGTTTATCACCTTTCTTGACCCGATTACCATAGTCAACATGCATGTGAATGCCAGCAATTTTTTCTCTCGGTGCACCTAAATTCATACAAATTTCATTTATTGCTCGATCATGAATTAAATTAATTCTGCCAGATTTATGAGCATGTATTTCATAATGAAAAGCTCCGGTCGCTACCTCTTCCGAATGTATATTGGGATTTCCACCTTGAGCCTTAATAATTTCCTGCATCTTCGTCCACGCTTTACCAGAACGTATTTGCTTAAGCGCTATTTCCCGACCCTTACCTTTTTTACAGTAGCCCTTAAGTTCTAATAAGTCGCCCGCCAGCCTGACGGACTTTCTTTCTAAATCTTTAGGGCGTAATGAATGCTGTTGTAATACCCTAAGAACATCACGCGCCTCCAGCGCTGGACCAATACCTCGTCCAACTGGCTCGCGCGCAATACTCTTTACTACCTTAACCTTCATATTGAATTTCTTCCCTAGCCAGACAAACTTTTTTTCCAACATATTAGCCACTTTCATATTTGGAATCTTGGTTGTTTCTCCAACCGGCATATCAATGACTAAATAATCCACGCCCATAGCAACTTTTTTGGCCATTATGGAAACTAACATTTTATCATAAGGCTCAAGCGCCAGTGGCCTAGAAATGCGTATAATCTTGTCATCGGCCGGTGCTAGTTTTAATCCCCCGCCCCAAACTAAACAGGCTTTTGTCTTTCGAATTATTTTCCTTATCTTATTTATATTAAACGTCACTGGCGCTAAAACCTCAACCGTGTCCGAGGTTCCAGCCGGTGAAGTAATTGCTCGTGAAGACGTTTTCGGAATATACAACCCGAGCGAAGCAATGATCGGCACAACCACCATCGTGGTTCTATTGCCGGGCAGTCCACCGACCGAGTGCTTATCGACCACCTTAAACGGTAAGTTAATCTTCTCCCCAGTATCTGCAATCGCCTTGGCTAAATAGTATAATTCTTCGTTAGAATATGGTTTAACAAAACTCGAAGAAACAAAATAAGTTATTTCCACTGATGATAACCTATTATCGGAAATATCTTTTATTATTGAATAAATCTCCGAGTATGTTAGAGATTTACCAAGCATCTTTTTCTTAATAGCCTGAATAGAAGGCGGCCTACTAATTATTGAAACTTCGACAATGTCATCATTTTTAAACCTTCTCCCCCGCCACGCATCCTTAAAAATTGCGACATGCCCGGACTTAACACGGGACCTACTTAAATCAGCAGAAAGAATAATTTTTTCTTTATTGGAAAATTTTAATTCAATGCGGTCTCCAGCCTGAATACCTAAATCATTGGCTTCCTGTTCATTAATTAATCCCACCAACTCATTACCGGTAGAAATATCAAACTTTTTTACCTTTAAGAAGAATGCCATATTAGTAGACTATTTTCGGTTCGGTCCCCCACAACTTTACCGCTTGCCCAAGAGCAGAATCAGGATGATGTTTCACATAGTCTTTTATAGAATACCCAGCCATCACTACTCGTCTGGACTCAAGCGCCGCCTCAACTCCTTTTTCAGCACCCAAAGGATGGCCGAGAACACCGCCGCCCATTTGAATAAAAATATCAGGTCCTAATTTTTGAACAACCGTATCTAATACACCCGGATGTAAACCCCCAGAGGCCACTGACCATACGGGTTTTACATTAAACCAGTTTTGTCCCAAACTATGAAACTTAGCATTAGCATCGGTAACGGCCTTATTAACTGCGTTGTGCATCTCTTG
>CAYGFD010000001.1:13866-56580 GCA_964349095.1 uncultured Gammaproteobacteria bacterium | reverse complement strand
TGAACGGCCGCCATGCCAGTTGTAACAACATCGATCATCATTACCCGACCGCCATTTTCTTTAATCAAGTTTGCCCGATCCATCATAATATCGATGTTGGAGTGCGTTAAATTACATAAATATAATTTTTTATTTCCACTCGCCTGCTCAATCTCACGCTGCACATCTAATATTTGTCGCGTACGATCTTCAAATTTATTAAAAGGTAAGCTGGTTAAATTTTCATCATCCTTAATAAATTCATAAGTACCGTCACCGGCCTGCCACATACGTCTTGCTAACATCGCTTGCTCGGTTGCCGACCTACCCACCTTAGGTTTAGGAACTGTACCCATAATTGGCCAGCGATTCTTGCTGCCCAGCATATCTCTAAGTCCGGCTATACCAAAACGTGGCCCAGGAAATGACTCTACCAGTGAGCGTGGAAAACGAACATCAAATAATCTCAAGCCCTGCACCATTTTCATTCCGGCAATATTTCCCGCCGGCCCTGCCAAAAATCCAGATATATTTCCTGGTTCAAATAAATCGGTTCTGTAGGCCACTTTGAACATGTGGTTTTTTCTATCAACATCAAATACAACCGCTTTATATTCTTCTGCGGTTTTCATCCCAGAATCCGGCCTTGATTCTACCTTGGTCCAGGTCCCGGTTGAGGATTCAGCGGCCACAGATGCAGCGGCATCTAAAAATACGTTATCGGGAATACCAGCTGCGAGCTGTATTTTAAACTGGGCGATAACGTAATCTTCGTCTGGGTTTTTTGGTTGCCACCCATCTGGGGCAATATAATTTAGTTGTACGGCCATATTTAATTAAATAATTTTTAAACAGAGTCAAGACTTTAGGATAAATTACGACTTACTTGTAACTGGTGTATTTCCAAGTAACTCAACTTTATTAGAAATATAATAATAAAAATAAATTACTAAACCTGTAAATATTATTGCTAAAATATTAAAATTCCCTATAGCCTCCAATAATCCAAGTATGTAAAAAATACCTACCCAACGGCTCAATCTGTACGCACCTATAAGGACAATAATTAACCAAGTCAGCACAAGCAAAGCCAAGATTGCAAATATCAATTTTTCTGAATTGTCAGCATCTTTAAGGCTACTGAAGTAATGGTTTGATAAATTAATTAAAACCAAAATAATGTTTATACTGACAAGCGTTATGTATGTATACCACATCTTTCTAAGTCGTGGCTGACCTCTAACGATATTCAATTTTTCAGCAGTTTTCATCTTTAGTGACATAGCGATGGATTAATAATTAAATAATTTCGCATATTGTTTTTTAGCTAATTTAGAAATCGATTTAGGCTTTACAGCCCCGTTTTCACAAATAATTTCTGTAATCATTTTAGCAGGGATGCGGTCAAAGGCATAATTTAAAATACGTGTTTTACTAGGATGGTTTGGCCAAATCTCCCCCGAACTCCTCATTTCAATTTTAGTTGTGGAATCTATATCAAACTTTAACAAACTACTTGCAACATAAACTGGTATTTTAGAGTCATACGCAGCCAGTGCGATACCAAAACTACCAATCTTGTTAATAACACTGCCATCAGCCAAGAGGGCGTCTGCGCCCAAGACAACCAAATCAATACTAATATCGTCACCCGAGTGCTTGGATACTAAATAAGCGGCAGCTGAATCTGCAACCATGAATGACTTAACACCAGCCTTACGCAAATTTTTCTCGGTAATCCTCCCTTGAAATAAAGGTCTGGTTTCTGTATGATACACGGTAATTTTTTTTCCAGATTGCTTAGCCGCGATTAATATCTTCTCAACTAAACTGGAGTGGCAATGCGTAAAAACATTATCACCATCATTTATCTTTTTTAAAGCCGTTCGAACAATACTATCTTCGACATCGGCATAATGTCCAATCGCCCTGTTATATAGCGCGTTCAAATATTTATTAAAATTTTCTCGATTATTGTTTTTCTTGTAGATGGTAAAGGCCTCAAGCAATAACCAGCGGATTAAATTTCTCGTCAGTGGTTCAGTAGATCGCAATCTACCAATCAGGCCTGCCTGGTCAGCAACCAGATCAAAAGATTTTTTTTGAGGCGGCCACGATAATTTTCTTAAAGAATTTTTGACCAGTAATAAAGATGTGAACGCCACCTTGGTTGCGCCCTGAACTTTTATACTTGAAATATTTTTGATAATTTTATTCATATTAAAAACGAACTACCTGCCCGGGCTTTAAGCTACTTAAACTAGTGTCAGACGACTCAGCTAAAATCGGCTGAGGCGACTGAGAAATATTCTTAGTCTCATGGCGTGGTTGGGCTTTTTTTAATAACTCCTGCAATGAAACCGACGGTCCTGTATCCCTTACTATTACATCGTGCGGGATGCTAACCGGCTTTACCTGATCCTCCACAATCTGCTTCTCGACTTGATGCGATTTTACTTGCAATGGCGGTTTTGGTTTAGGAATCAGACCCTGCCGCACCTTCTTTATATCTTCCTTGCAATATACCGGACGCACACCATCAGGCTCAAAAGGTAACATAACTTTTTTTCCACAAACCCAACACTGACTCTCAAACAAATCTTCCGACTCTTTATTTTCTGTTTTTTTTCTAGCTGGAGCGGACTTAAACATCTTATCCTCATCTGGAATGCTTTTACTCTCCTGATGGGCCGTGGCTTTAAAGACATCCTCCACACCAGACCATCGCAATATTTTTTCCTCAACCTCTTCCCTCTTATTACTATAGCGTTCCCGAGAAACTTTTATTACTTTTGCTTTATTGCCAGTCAACTGCGCGACAGGCGGAAGAGTGTTAGCGCTAAATGGGTCAGAAGTAATTCCATCAATCATTAATTTCAAATAAACATGAAACTTCGGCAAGTTAACTAAATCATTCTGCATGAATATGGGCTCAAATTCTTTTTCCAAAAACTCCGCGTCTTCAGCCCCGATTCTAAAACAAATAATTGTCCCGACGTTACCAAATACCGCGGCCTTTACTACATCGCCCAGTTGCTCGATGTATTGATGAGCCATAATTAAGTTAAGGCGATATTTTCGCGCCTCCGATAAAATATTGGCAAAAGAATCTGTTATAAAGTTTTGGAACTCATCAACGTATAGGAAGAAATCCTTTCTTTCCATTTCTGGTATATCAATTCTACTCATCGCGGCCAGTTGCATCTTGGTTATCATCATAGCTCCCAGTAGCGAAGCGTTATCTTCACCGATCTTTCCCTTAGCCAAGTCCAGTAGAAGTATTTTTTCATTATCCATTATATCTCTAACATCGAGCGTTGATTTGGGCTGACCGACAATATTTCTAATAATTGATGACGATAAAAATTGTCCTATCTTATTCTGGATTGGCGATACTGCCTCAACTCTAAATTTCTCATTGTAGTTCTCATACTCGTCTAGCCAAAACGACCGAACAACCGGATCGGTAACCTGTTCCAAAACTTTCTTTCTATATTTTTTATCTACTAAAATTCTGGTGATACCTAGCAAAGTTGAGCTGGGATATTCCAATAACGATAAAATGGCATTTCTCAATATGTACTCCAGTCGCGGCCCCCAGGAATCTGCCCAAATTTTCTTAAAGACACCAACCAGACCAGACGCTACCAAGTGACGGTAACGAGGATCCACTTGCTCTAAAACGTTGAAAGCAACAGGGTAATCAATATCTGACGGATTGAAATAAATAACATCGTTAATGCGATGGGCTGGAATAGTTTCAAGAATTTTTTGCACTAAATCGCCGTGTGGATCTACTACCGCTAACCCGTGTCCATTTCGAATATCGGCCGTAATCATGTTTTCCAAAACTACGGTCTTTCCCATACCAGTCTTACCAACTATATAAACATGTCGACGACGATCATCGAGTTTAATTCCAAACTTAACATTATGGTTGCGAAAACTAGTCTGCGCAAACGGTACGATATCGTTTTGTTTGTCTACTACTGCCATAATTATTCAATAATCGGTAAATTAGTTGGTGATCCGCCACCCGTCTTTCGAGAAGGTTCATCACCTCTATTAACTTGAGAGTCTACCTGCACCCGACCCTGACTTCTAAACACAGGGAGTGCAAAAGGTGGCTCCGACTTTTTCAACTCGGTTTTTCTCACCAACGGTGCTTTAACTGTTGCGACTGGGAAATGGAATACCGTTGCTAATTCTTCAGTATTTAAAATAATCCCTGGCCCAGCACCTCGAAACGGGTCACGACGTTTATAAGCAATCAAAACTTTTCTCTGACGTTTTGTTATCCTACTTTTAACCAAAAAATAGTTGGCTTTAGTAGTAACCAATTTTGATGGTTTAAAACCATTTAAATTTAAAGTATTAAATTGTTGAATAGCTCCCATAACTGCGGCTACTCCTCTGCCCTTAGTGAAAGTTTCGCGCCTTCCCCAATAAATCATTCTAGGTTTTACTCTAAATCCAATTTTAGCAATTTTCTTCTCAATCGCTTCCATTATTACTTTCTGCCCAGGCGTTACTCTTTTATCATTGGTCGTAGATTTCTCTGTGGTATGAGTCTCCTCATCCTTATTATAAGGTATTAATGAGTGTCCCATTACCCTCAGTGTTTCCACTAAACCACTGCCCATTCTCGCCGCTACCCCTGGTTTATGAGCTGCATGTGTGACGCCAGCCATTTTTTCTACTACCGCTAAACCCTCTTCTTTCCACTCATCTTCTATCGGCGTCACTAAAAATTGCAACCAAACATCCTCATCTGGATGAACACGCGATAATATTTCCAAAATACCAGCCATTGGATCCTTAAAATCTTCACTAGCGGTGTGCTCAAATTCCGGATAAGTTCTAATGGGAAAATAATTTTTATTAGTAAATGTTAATTCCGTTCCCCACAAGTCAAATTCTTCAGTATCATAAAAAGACGGAATACGATCGACGTAGTCCTCACTCTCAATAATTTCAGCGTCCGGATACTGAGCATAAATTGCCGCCTCCACCAGATCACGAAATTGTTCTGGGGTTCTAACAAAAAATTGAATATAACCGCCTAGAGAAGCTATTTCAAAACTAAATGGCTCCTGAACATGGCCATCCCAATAATGCTCAATTAAATTACCATGACTATGCGCACCAGCCAAAGCAGTAAAAATACTTTCCACAGCCTTCGGTGATTGTTCGGTACCTTTTGGTACGTCCAAGGCTAACAAAACATACTTAGTATGCTCGATATGCTCGATGCGTTTTCTCCTTAACCTTTCCTTTAGCCACAACGGAACTCCAATAAATAAAATAAGCGCCCAACCGCCGTGTGTGAATATCCACCACTGCTGTTCTAAAGGGCCTAAATTAGTAAATTGTTCAATTGAGATCCGGATTGCCTCCCAATCCATAGTTTAGTTTTAATTTTGATTAGCTAGAGTATATTTACCCTGCTCGTTTCTTATAAATATTTTTTTGTTAGTTAGAGCTAAATGAATTGTACCAGCTTGTACAACTCTACGCGATAATACTTCAGTCACAACCTCGTCTCTAGTAAGCGGACCTTTTTGCTTTATAATCTCAACGATCACATCCGCCACTGCGCCGGGCTTGTATCCCCACTCTGATAAAGCGTAGATTCCACGACCCACCAACACAAAACGACTATCCAAAATCAACTCGTTGTGCACCGTAGGTGCGTGCGCCTGTTTATGATCAAACTTTTGATCGTTAATTAGATTGGTAATTTCCCTAAAATGTAAGGGGCTCCCCTTTTTCTTTAGTACTAAGTATATTTTATCACTCATTCGCTTAGGAGTGATAGTGTCCCAAACAGTTAACCCCCATTCACCATACGGATTACGCTTAATATCATTAGAAATTTCCAAAAGCGAAACCGTCACCCGAACATCGGTAAGCGCGTCACCTAGAGGAGATAATAAATTCCCTACTTTGGACATTTCATGCCATAAAATTTCGTCGGATAGTGGTCGATTAGCTTTTTCCAATATTGTTTTTGCAATATTGCTGAGGTTTTTCAGAGCATCAAGCGACGCGGTCTTGAGCATCCAGGCATCCAAAAAATTTTCATCACTAATTTTAGAAACGACATCATCAAGTAAAAAGTTCAAATAAAACGACAGGGTATTTTTAGGAACATCTTGGGAAGATGTGTCATTTAGTGACTTAAGTAAATGATCCTCGGTCATGGCCCCGCCTTCTGTTTCTAAAGTTTCCACTATAACCGCTCGTACCGGACTTAGCAGATCCTGCATCTTATCGTTCGCTTTTATCTTATTTATGACCAACTTTTCTATCTGCCTTACCCTTTCGCGAGTAATATTGAAGCTTTTACCAACACTTTCCAGAGTTTCGTGCTCATTATCGGGTAAACCAAAACGGCGCATAACAACTTGCGCCTCTCTTTCATTCAAACTTCGCATTATTTCTGCCAGAACCTCCTGGGGACGAAAATGTTCCTTTCTGGAAAACTGTTGTGTTGAAATGATTTTATCAAGAATTGAACCTTGATCTGCACTCATATACCACTTAATTATATCATATTATGACATTTATGTCAAGAATATTGTAAAATATACGAAGTAGTAACTATTGCCTATTAAATAATGAGGTGATAAGGTGGCAAAAAACACTGTTCATAACCAATTAGAGAGGATGAAATGAATGCCTTATGGATTATCTCAGCCCTTGTGGCTTTTATGTCGTTGGTATTTATAAGAATCGTTAAAACCTACGACATGGGTCGCAACCTTGCCATTACGGCAATTGTTTTCATTAGCTTCGCTTTAGTTCTTCTATTTATTTTAACCACACTGAACTTCACTTCCCTGGCCGAGGCTGTAAATCCTGACTATCTTGTTTTAATCTTGCTGGCCCCCATCGTGCCCGTGATTGTCGGAATTCTTTTATTCATAGGACTAGCAACCTACGTCCTAACCACAGACCCCGAGTCACCGGGATTAGTCCGGGACTATCGACTGGTTGATTACAAGATTCATTCAATATACTGGTCATTTTTTTGCTCAGTTATCATTCTCCTAATTACCCAAGCTTATGTGATTCTGTGAGTCACGCAAAACCTTACCTCAAAGTAAGGTTTTTTTTATTGACCAATTATAAATCAGGGTCTAACCTAACTATGCGTCGTTCTTTATAAATTTACGGAGGAGAGATGGAGCGCAATATTACTTTAATTTCATTATCAAAAATCCACGAGGGTTGCGCCACCCCACAAGAAATTGACGAACTTTACACTCACCCCAGAATGATCAACAACATCGGCCGTGGAAACCTGACGCCATGGTCAGAAAACCAACTCGCTCTTGAACTTGCTCGCCACGACCACCTCAAAATTAAATTCTGCGGCACACCCCATCGAGTGCCCCAACCCCACCGCCTTCTACTCTCACCCTAATTTTCATCAAGCCCAAAACATCTGGGCTTTTTTTATTTGGAACTTTGTCTCTGTTCTTGTTGAAAAAAAATGTAGGAGTAAATGATTGTTACAACAGCTGCGATTATCAGAGGAAAAATACCTAAATACAAAGTGTATTTGGGAAAAAATATTCCAAAAATAGTTATAACGCCCGCCATCATAAATAGCTTACTACCGAGTAAATGCGTTTTATCCCAAACGCTGTCGCTAGATAATGTCCAAGGCGTCCTAATCCCCATAAACCAATTGCGCTTAGTCTTCTTTAAGAGCGCGCCAAGAACAAATATAAATATAGCCATCATTGGTATAATAGCCAAAGTCATATTAAATTCCCAACCTAGATTTGCAGCTATCGAAAGTATATAAACATAGAATAGAAAAACAATAATCGTCAATATAATCCCGTTGTAATATTGTTTAAATGATTCAATATTTTTTTTAAAAGGATCAATACGCGGGAAGAAGATTAAAAGTAAATACATCGCTACTAAAATTATCGGCAATATAAACACACCCCAGAAACGGGACATGTAACCATCCACTTCTCCGGCTGCGTTCCAGTGCGAAGCTACCCGCTCCGGTAGTTGTGGATAAGCATATAACCCTATCAATACAGAGGCTGCGATTAATAAAATGGTTATTACTTTAATTACTTTGTTGCTCATATAATTATCATAGTCCTTCTATTAAAATATATCCATATACAAAAAATAACTAGTCTTATCTAGTTACTTTTTCAATAAAGCACTGTAGAGTCGCAGCAGATAACTAAACAAACGATAGGATTAATGCCACAGCAAATACACCCATAACGATAAAGGCGGTCCATAGGCCCAGACGCGAGCCAATTCCACTTTTATGCTCTCCCAAGATATCTTCCCTACTGGAAATACGCGTGATAAGAAAAATAAGCGGTACGGCTGCAATACCGTTAAATACCGCGGTAAATACGAGCGCCTTTATCGGGTCAAATCCGATAAAGTTAAAAATCAAACCTACTAAAGTCCCCAAAATAATGACGAAATAAAAATTTCGAGATTGTTTGAATTTACGGAACAACCCTTCTTTCCAGCTGAATGTTTCGGCAACAGCATATGCTGAACTTCCAGCCAGAACTGGAATGCTCTGGAGACCAATCCCAATAATACCGACGGAGAAAATAATTTTAGCAAGGAGGCCTGCGTTAGGAAACGTATGCACTAAGGGTTCAAGGGCTTTTGCCGCATCGGCAGCCGAATTTATATTTGTCACTCCGGCCTGATTGAGCACGACCGCACCGACCACAATCATAAACCAGGCCATAAAATTGGAGAAAAACATACCCAGTGCATTATCAATGCGAAGCCGTTTCAAATAAGAGCGGGAGAGTTTGGGAATTCCACCGCCCTGAGTAAGCCGGTGTTCCATTATTTCGTCTTCAACGACATTACTTGTCTGCCAGAAGAAAAGATAGGGCGAGATCGTGGTGCCAAAAATTGCCACAATAATATACAGATATTCACTGCTCCATTGTATATGCGGAACGAGAGTGGCCGTAATGACAGCTGTCCATGGTACTGCCACAAGGAATGCAGTGATCATATAAGCGAACAGTGCTGTTGCCAGCCATTTTAAAATACGGATATAGCTGCGATACGGAATAAAAACTTCCAAGAGAATCATAAGAATCGCAAACCCAACGGTCAGGACTGCAAACGGTATGTCGGGGAAAATGAGCCTTGTACTCGCGGCCATTGCTCCAAGGTCTGAGCCTATATTGAGGGTATTCGCACACACAACTAGGAGCACTACCGCATATAATATTTTCTTTGAATAGTTATCTCGGATGACCGCAGCCAATCCTTTGCCTGTTACAGCTCCGATGCGCATGCATGCTTCCTGTACTGAGGTCATGAGCGGAAGAGTAAATAGCATTGTCCACGGCATCTGAAAACCAAACTGCGCTCCTCCTTGGGAGTATGTCGCAATTCCAGACGGATCATCATCGGCCGCACCAGTGACAATACCTGGACCAAATATACGTAAAAATCGACTAATCTTTTTTAGACCTTTAGTCTTCTTACCGCCTGCGCGCATAGCTTTTTCCTTAGCTTCGGCGTGTACTTCATTCGAAAACTTAAACATGTTTAAATTTTACAATAGTTTGACTGCGGTGCCTACCATCTGCCGACAATGAAACTGCGGTTGTACGCTCAAACTGGCTGGCGAGCTTGAGCTCAGACCTTTTAATGGTCAAAACCGGCACGGCTGATTTAGACCAATGCCATTTTATCACTAACGACTGGTCTTGAGCGCTAATCCAGAAGAATAGATAAGAGTTCTGGGAATTTTTCTGTCTTTAAATCACCTAATACAAAATGGCCTTTGTCGTGATACTCTTTGAATTTAACATTCTTTAATTTAGCCTTAAGAATTTCAATACTTTTTAGTATCGAGGGGTCGTCATCTGTTGAATACATTATTGTAAGATCTGCTGTCTTCGCGGATATATCGGGATTAATTTCAAATTTAAAAAAGTTAGGGATAATCTTCTCTTCTGGATCTAACCAAGGAGCAACCAAAACAACTTTTCCGACTTTTACATTATTTTCGCTTAGCCACCTTACAAGAAAGCCTCCGCCACAACTATGTCCAACCAACATAGTGTTCTCATCAACGCCAAACTTTTCCAGAGCTTCTCTCCATTTTTCATAATTCGGCTGATAAAATCCTGGCATTTCTGGGGTCTGGGCTTCAATTCCATTTAGCAAAAGCTGTCTTTGAATCCAAGGAATCCAATGATCGTTAGAAGCAGATGGACGGCTTGTATCTAAATATTCCGACTTATTATTGTAGCCATGTATTATAATTGCTGTTTTCATGTGTTTAACTTATCGACGCTCTTTGAGCATCGAACCGCGTTTAAACTGGCTGCGGGACTTGGATTCGAACCAAGATAGTCGCCTCCAGAGGGCGAAGTCCTACCATTAGACGATCCCGCAATGTTCCAACATATTATTAAAATTTCACAAAAAAATCAACCCTACCCTGCTGTCTCGCCTTCTTGCTAACAATTAATTTACTTTGCCACCAAATGTGTTGAGAACAGCCGACAATAAATCATCTTTGACTGGTGTGTTTTCCACAACCCGAGGAGAAAACTTTAACGCCCTACCATATACACTTTTAATAGCATCATCTATCACCTGTTTAATCTTGGCGCTGTTTACTCTTTCATAATGTAGCTTGTAATTGAAATTGACCACTAACTTATCATCTTTGACGCCCTCAAAAGCGGCCGAGCTCAAAATAAATGACAGCGAATGATTAAAAGCCTTGAGTTTATCAATCACTTGCGACCAATCGCCAATTACTGTTGGAGAGGCTGGAGTCTCTGTTGTTAATGGCTCTGTTTCCTTTTTAAAAGTCACCATCGACTCTGGTTTACTAACTGGTCGTTCTACAATAACTTCCCTGCTCGAAGTATTTCTCTCAGTAATAGAGATAATTGCCATTTCTATAGGCAGCTGCAAAATATCGGTTTGATTATTAAAACTTTGGACCCTAAGCCACTCTTCCAAAACTTGCTGAACCTGCAGAGCTGTTATCATTTGCGCCAACTTAACCAATTGCTCTTCCTGTTCAGGAGATAAATCATAACTTGATAACTTTGTTAAACCGCCGCCTAACTTAATAAGTAATAATTTCCTCATCAATTCAGTTGTCTGGTTATGTAAGTAATCCAAATCTCCGCCCTCATCATAGAATCCATTAATCAACCCCACTGCTTCGGCTCCATTTTTCTTAACTAAAAACTCTAACAACTTTAAAGCTGTCCCAATATCTGATCTAGGTAAAACCAATAAAGCTTCAGTCATGCCTATTTTTTTCTCTCCCAGTGAAAGTAACTTTCCTAACATACTCTCGGCGTCTCTAGTGGAACCACCAGAAAGTCGCGCCACCTCCATTAGCACATCATCCTCTATTTTTACATCCTCTGACTTAGCTATCTCAGTAAGTCTTGTTGCAATGGTCCGCGCCGGCACTTTATGAAAATCAAACCGCTGACAACGGGAAATAATGGTTTCAGGTAATTTATGAATCTCGGTGGTGGCTAAAACGAAAATCGTATGGGTTGGGGGCTCTTCCAAAGTTTTAAGTAATGCATTGAAAGCTTCGGTTGTTAACATGTGGACCTCGTCGATGATGACGACCTTGTAATTACTGGAAACCGGACCATAGGGAATATGTTCTTTTATTTCTCTAATGTCATCGATCCTTCTATTAGAGGCGGCGTCTAATTCAAGCAAGTCTAAAGAAGAACCACTTTTAATAGCTAAACACGAATCACATTTATCACATGGCTCATAATCCCCAGCTTTTCTTTTCTGACAATTCAGTGACTTGGCTAGCAATCTAGCGAGTGTTGTTTTACCGACCCCACGAATACCGCAAAACAAATAAGCATGAGCCAACTTATTGGTAGCCAATTCATTTTGCAAAGTCTTAGTTACATGCTCCTGACCAATGACGTCAGAAAAAAACTGCGGCCGATACTTTCGATAAATAGTAGTGGTCATAAAGTACTACTATTTTAAACGAGTATTGGTCAGTTGGCAAATAAGTAACAAAACAAAATCTTCAATTAATTTTCATCAATTATTCCGGCACTTCCTCATCACCTGATATCATCTCAATATCCCCGTTTTCATGGGTCTTTATGACATTTTCAACAGCTGCCCAAGTGGAGGCAGAACCTTTAGGCACCAACACAACCACTTCATCACTTAACGAAGCTTTAAAATAAGTTACGCTCGCAAGTAAAATACGGTAGTATGTCCCCCGCGCTAAAACTTTATATTCTTCTGTTTGATCATCTTTCATTAAAACACCAACCAACCGCTCGCGTTCAACCGGACCAATTTGTTTATAAATAAAAGACCCGTCTGGTGAAATAGTAAGTTTTAGCAAATCACCTTCAACCAATTTTGATTTGGAGGCGTAGTTTGCTGGGACACTGTAAAGTTTTCCGTCTGGTCCAACCATATTTTGACCGTCAAAAACACCCTCGATAATCACAGCCCCCTGTTCGGTGTGCTGTACTGCTGTATCGGGCGCTTCAATTTTTCCGGTGGCAATTGTTTCCGCTCCTAAATTTTTTAAAAGCTGGGTAGCGGTATCTAAATTATTTTTTGCCGCCTCAACTAATTGCCTAATTAAAACTAGTTTGTTTCCGTCGGTTGTCATATTTATTTTTGGGTTAGTTTTCTGATTTATTTTTTTTGATTTGTTCCAATTTTGATTTTTTTTGTTTTATATTTTACCCGCTAAGTATAAAAAAAACAACCCCAACTGTCAATTTACTTATACACATACTAAACTTTGCTTGAGCAAATAATTTATTCAGTAGAATATAAATATATAGTTGCGTCAGTTTCGCGTTCCTTAAATATCTCTTTAGGCTTTATGCCATTAATTGGAAAAACGTAACTCAGAAACCTGGCGCCGAATTTTAATTCACTTTCGACTTTGGTCTTTAAATTACGCATAGCATTGGGTGTTAAAAAACAAAGTATAACATCGGCCTCTTTAAAGTCTGTTTTGTAAAAATTTTTAAGGTGTATCTTAATGTTCTTTGACTGACCAGATAAATAAACCCTAAGTAAGGCAACTACATACATGAGTATTGATATTTCAAAACCAATAGCCTTTGCATTCATTGCTCTTGCAACCTCAATTAGTACTCTGCCATCGCCACAGCCTAAATCATAAACCGTTTCACCTGGCTTAATGTTGGCGTGCGCCACCATACGCCGGACGTCTTTTTTTGGTAGCGGAACCCAAGGGGCCGCTGATAAAGTTGCAAAAGCAACACTCCCTAATACCACCAGCAGTAGTATTAGAAATACAAGTTGCAATATTATCATAGCGTTCGCTCAGTTGGTACCGCCTGTTTAGTGATTGCTGAACCAAGTCTTGTTCTCTCCATTATTTCTGACTGTACCTCGGCACGTGCTTTCCCATATTTAAGCCTTGATAATTCCTTAATTTTTTTAGCAATATTTTTGTCTCCACGTCCTGGTGGTAAGGTTCTCATATTAAAAGGTCTGGCCGGCGCGTTATCAACCAAAAGCTTAACATAAGCGTTATATTGCTCAATATTAACAATATCGTGGGCATTAAATACAGGCTCAAACTCCTTGGCCAATACTTCAGCATCCTCAACGCCAATTTTAAAACTAACTAATGTGCCCACCGTTCCTAGAACGGCATCCCTAATTTTAGTGTCATTACCCTGAGTTAATTGCTTAAGATATTGATTGGCAATTATTAAATCCAATCTGTACTTTCTTGCTTCAGATAAAATAGTCGCTATGGAATCAGTTATAAAGTTTTGAAACTCATCAATGTATAAATAAAAATCCTTACGTTCTGATTCCGGCAAGTTAGCACGAGACATTGCCGCCATCTGCATTTTTGAAACAATTATCAATCCCAATAACGAGGAATTTACTTCACCAGTCGTCCCTTTAGATAAATTAACCAGAACGACCTTTTGATTATCCATAACTTCTCGGAAATTAAACCCTGACTTTGGTTGACCGATAATATTACGCATCATTTCATTTTCAACAAACCTGCCAACTTTGGAAATCAGATAACCCAACATTTCAGATTTGTGAAAATCCGTTGTCTGCGCCATTTCCTTTTCCCAAAAAGCACGAACTACTGGGTCACCCAATTTTGACACTTTATACTTTTGAAACTCTTTATCAGTGAACATGCGTGGGATGTCAGCAATCGTGCCGGGGAATTCCTTATCAGCCATTAAGGTTAACATGACATTTCTCATGTTATGTTCAAACATTGGGCCAATCATTTCCGGTGGAAATAATTTGTAAAAAATAGAAATCATTTCCTGAACCGCAAAATCCATCTGCTCCGGAGCGGAAAACTCAAGCATATTAAGTCCCATTGGTCGCTCGACATCTGATGGGTTAAAAACAATTATATCGTCAACTCGCTCGGGCGGTACTTGTTCCAAAATACCTTCCACTAAATCCCCGTGCGGATCAATAACACCAACACCGTGGCCAGCTTTAATATCCTGCACAATCATGTTCTGCAACAAAACTGATTTACCTGTACCAGACTTACCAATTACATAGACATGTCTTCGTCGATCATCATCTTTAATTTTGACCGGAACTTCCTGCCCTCGGTAATAATTAATACCTAATTGCAAACCAGCAGCGGGCATATTTACAGGTGCGGCCGCTCGACGAGCGCCTAGCCACTTAATATTTGGTGTTTCAGTAGATGGCAACGGAAAATGATAGATCGTCGCGAGTTCTTCAGTATTTAAAACTATTTTTTTACTTTCATTTAATTCGCGATGAATAAAACCCGTCATAAAATCATCCAGCGAATGCGGCTTGGTTGCCACATAACTATTACCGTATTCATAAACATTGAATTGATTAAAAGCATTGGCAATATCATAAAGGTACCGATCAGCAGATACCTGATCGGGCGCGGCGGTGACGATGCGAATATTTACGTCCAAACCAGCGTTAGAAGCCTTATTTTCAATCCCCTTTATCATCTCTTGCTCCAGAGGAGACAGTTGGTATTTATTATTAGCTTTCTCAATTTCGGATTTTTTAGTGCTAGAACCAAACATCTCTTTGCCTAACTTCCAAGCGCCGGAGGCAATTTTTCCAAAACCCTGGCCATGGGAAACCTCATTTAAAGCTTTGCCCTGCTGCATCGCCGAAGCAATCCTGACGCCCTCGTTACGCCAACTTGATTTAGCAGATCGGACAACCAATTGAATTGCTGCGCCAGAGCCAGCTGGAATCTTACTTAAGGAATTAGTTATAGAATTTAAAGGATCGGCTTCCAACTGCTTAAATGTTCTGGTAGGAAAAGCGGACATCTTTGAAAATGTTAAATATGTGCCCGCGACCGCACCGCGTGCTAGAAATATATTGTAATCATCAACCGCTTCAATATTTGCGTGCGGATAATGAGACAAAATTTGTTGTTCAATAAAACTTCGTAAAACCGGCGGTACAACTACGTAAAAAGAAATTACTTCGTCCTTAAGGACTATTTCCAGAGATATTTGATCCTGCCTAACTTTAAATTTATTCTTCAACCCACCCTCAGGCTTTAATCCCCCTAATGCTGACCATAACACTTCTGCTACACCGATTTGTTCAACAATAAACTGATGACCCGATGATTTATCTTGGTCTGAACCAAAAGACTCTTTAGGTACCGTAATTAACAGCGCCTGCATCTGCAAACTTAGGTCAACTTGTGACACCCTGCGAGTTAACCTTCTCATTATAAAAAGAAAAACAATGACTCCAACAACAAATACCAAAAAAATTATCAACCACATTAACGGCGATCCGATAAAAGAATTATTCAGAGATTGAGTTGACGAGTCTAACCCATTCATTATTTTTGCAATTTTAATATTTTTTCCGCTTTTATTTTTGCCTCTTGCTCAACAAAATAATTCTTAACGCCCGGTATCACCTTTAACCAATCTTTAATTAAATTTATGATGTCTTGAATCTTTACCTGCATTGCCCTAACTATTTGGCTGATCGCTTTGGCGGTTTCCTCACCTTTTATTTTAAACTGTTGTTGTTCGATCGGACTTAATTCTTTATACAGATCCAACATGTCTTCCTGTAAAATATTCTCCACGTTCTTTTGAATTGGATCAACACTTATAACTGGGGTGGATATACTTGAACTAATATTCGCAACTGGCTCGACTGGTAGAGGCGCTGGAACAACTCTCTGATCCACGGCTTCTTTAGGAGCATCTGGAAAAACTTCCTTCAATTCTGACTGTTCTACTCCTGTTGGAATCGTGACCTCTCGTCCTTTATACTCTTTCCTAATATCTTGCATAATATGACAAATTATACCACTTTTTACTGCTTAATTCAATTAAATCAGTTTAATTATGATATAATTATGCCATGAATAACTTTTTTACCGAACTTGGGCTAATAATAATTATCGCCACAGTAATTGTTTTGATTGTACGTTTTCTAAAACAACCCGCTATTTTAGGCTACGTAGCCACTGGCGTTATTTTAGGCCCTGCGGTTTTGAACTTCATCAACAACCAGGACATGTTAGAGTCGCTGTCAACTTTTGGTATTGCTTTTTTATTATTCTTAGTTGGTCTGGAACTTAATTTAATAAAGGTAAAAGCAGTTGGTAGACAATCATTAATTCTTGGTTTATCACAGGTTATCATAACCACGGTGGTGGGCTTTTTTATTATTAAATTTTTTGGTTTTGCAGCAATCCCCGCTCTTTACATTGCTGTGGCTCTAACTTTCTCCAGTACTATAATAGTTGTCAAAATACTAGCGGAGCAAAAATCAGTTGATTCCCTTCACGGTAGACTGGCACTTGGGATGCTTTTGGTTCAAGATTTTTTAGCCATCGTTGCTTTAATATTTATCTCAGGTCTAACTGGAGCTGAACAAGGTATTGGACAACAACTAATTAATACCGGCATAAAGGTGGCAATCTTACTACTCATTGTTTTCTTGTGCCGTCGTTATTTCTTACCTCCTATTTTCAATCGACTAGCACGCAACGACGAATTATTACTTCTCGCTAGTATGAGCTGGTGTTTTGTGCTGTCCATATTTTCATTGAGCATCGGCTTCTCGCTGGAAATTGGCGCGTTCCTTGCTGGCCTAACGCTCGCTTCCCTACCTTATAACCTAGAGATCGCCTCCAAAATTAGACATCTACGTGATTTTTTTATTGTGATCTTTTTTATTGTTCTAGGAAGTAAACTAATTTTTGATCCACAAACAATTAACCTATCGCTTTTGATTACCCTAACCCTGTTTGTTCTTATCGGCAATCCTCTGATCGTCATGATAATAATGAAATTTATGGGTTATCGAAAACGCACTGGTTTATTTGTCGGCCTAGCAATTGCACAAGTCAGTGAATTCTCACTAATTTTAGTTGAACTTGGTCGACACCTCGGACACCTAAACACCAACCACGTTTCACTAGTGACTCTTGTAGGTGTGATTTCTATTACTGTCTCAACATACTACATTACTTACAATGAAAAAATATACCGAACGGTTTCTAATTGGTTAAATATTTTTCAAAACGAAATCGAAGAAAACGAAGTCGATGAAAAAAAACTATCAAATCACATAATACTTTTTGGCTATCATCGCCTGGGTGAACATATTGTTACTATTTTACAAAAATTAGGAAAACCGGTAATTGTTGTCGATTTCAATCCAGTTGCTATACAGTATTTGAAAAAGCAGAACATTCCTTGTTTTTATGGTGATATGACTGACTTGGAATTAATAGATAAAACGCAAATGGCCGAAGCTAATTTAATTATTTCCACTAACTCTGACATCTACGACAACCTGACCTTGCTTCAAAACATAAAACTCAGAGGTTTGAAAGTGCCTTTTTTTGCTGCCGCTGATATGTGGCATGACGCTCGTGATTTATATAGCGCCGGCGTTGATTACGTAATATTCCCCCACTATCTTGCGGGAATTCAGTTTGGTAACGATCTGCAAAAATTATTGATGAACAAGGATCGGTTTCTGGTTGATAAACAAAAACATTTGGCCGAGCTAGAGCACCGCTATAATAAAAATTAAAATAAAAAAACCCCAGTTGTTTTGGGGTTTCGTAAATCACGACCGATATCGGTATTGGGGTTTTTGCATCACAGCAAAAAAATATGTGAGCGATACTAATATAGTGACCGAGCTCAATAAAATCCCCACTACGCTCAATGTAGGAACAATGAACCAAAGCGATAATACCGCACTGAACAATGAAGAGACTGCTAACAATCGTGAACAAAACAAGATTGTCAGCATTGTTAGAAGGAACGAGGCGAGAAAGAAGATAATAAATTCAATTGGCAGTCCAGTTGACTGCAGTCGAGCAATTTCCGCATAGAAATTATTTGTTTCCATTCCGCACCATGATTGAATGAATGAGCGATTTTTTGTCTGTTTAATTGCTTATGTTAAGTTATTAAATCGTTTTTGTCAAACCATTAAAAGCGGAGTAAAATGATGTTATGAAGTTGTATCTATTTAATACTATCTCCCGACAAAAAGAGGAGTTTACGCCGCAACACCCTTCTAAACTTTGGTTTCAGAAACCAAGCGTTTCTTTATATACCTGCGGACCAACGGTTTATGATTATCCCCATATTGGTAATCTACGCACCTATATTTTCGAAGACATTTTAAAACGCACCTTAATGGCCAATAATTTTGATGTTAAACACGTGATGAACATAACAGATGTCGGTCACTTAACAAGCGACGGTGATGTCGGCGAAGATAAGATGGAAAAAGGTGCGGCTAAGAGCGGTAAAACCATTCAAGAATTGTCGGATTTTTATACTAAAATTTTTAAAGATAATGTAAAGGAATTAAACATTTTAAAACCAGATAAATGGACTCCAGCAACTAAATACATTAAGGAGCAAATCGAATTGATAAAAAGGCTTGAAGCTAATGGCTTTACCTACGAAACTAACCAGGCTGTTTACTTTAATGTGAGTAAATTTCCAAATTACACCAAGCTATCTGGACAAAATTTAGATGACAAATCAGTTGGCGCCCGTGAAGAAGTGGTGGTAGATAGTCAAAAAAAACATCCAGCTGATTTTGCTTTATGGTTTAAATTATCTGGCCGTTTTAAGAATCACATTTTGCACTGGCCCTCACCTTGGGATGAAGGATTTCCCGGTTGGCACGTCGAGTGCAGTGCTATGGCAATGAACACTCTTGGCGACACTATTGATATACATTGCGGCGGCGTCGATCATATCTCTGTGCATCACACCAACGAAATAGCACAAAGTGAAGGAGCAACCGGAAAACAATTTGTCCGTTTTTGGTTGCATGGTGAATTTTTAAACGTGGACAGCGGTAAAATGTCTAAATCAGAAGATAATTTTCTCACACTACAATCCATTAAAGATAAAGGTTTCAGCCCGTTGGCTTATAGATTCCTAATCTTAAATGCCCACTACCGCTCCCCTCTCAAATTTAGTTGGGATTCTTTAGCTGCTGCGCAAGAAGGATATAACAATCTTAAGGATAAAATTCTCAGTCTACAACGCCCCCTCATCTCAATGCCTATCAACTTTGGCAAGCTAACCCCAGAGCAAGAAACTTATCAAGAAAAATTTATGCAGGCGCTCAATGATGATTTAAATACTTCGGCTGGCCTAGCTGTACTCTGGGAGGTGCTAAAGTCAAATATTGATGATTCCGTCAAACGCGAATTAATAATGAATTTTGATAAAATACTCGGACTCGGCATGGAAAATTTTAAGGCAGTCAGTATTCCCACAAAAGTAATGGAGCTGGTCAAACACAGAGAGATTGCTAGAAAAGATCGGGATTGGATTGGTGCTGACAAATTTAGACAACAAATTGAGGATGCTGGTTTTAGAGTTGAAGACGCGGATTCAGGACCAATTGTTAAGGCAAGAAAATAAAAAAACCCATTAAAATTTTCAATGGGTTTTCCGAGACTAAATACCGATTTCTTCCTCTTGGTAGGGGCAATCAAGCTCATCCATCTGTTTTTTGATTACAAAGAAACCAACGGCGCATGCTACTGCCAGAACAGCATAAAAAATAAAGGTACCGAAAGGGGTATTTTTTTCATCCATAACTCCTCCTGTGAGTAAGTGATGAATTAAATTAAGGTACATTTAATAAAACTTTATTCCTATCATTTATAAATGTCAATAAAAAAACCCGTCGCAATCGGGTTTTTTCAAAGATCGAGACTCATTGTCAATTCTCGTTTTCGTTGAGGCAAGCAGCGGCTAGCCGACGCCGGCGATCCCTCGCATTCTGAGTGAATAAATATGCGCATCCGAAGAGGACAACGCCGCCAACTGTAATTACATCCAAACAAAAACGAAAAAAGTGAGTTAGAGTTGTTTGATCCATATAACCTCCTAGTGAGTGTTAGGAGAAAGTGAAAGAACGATTATGATTCAAAACTACCCTTTAAAGTAATGCTTGTCAAGAAACTATAATCCTACTAGAATATAGTCTGATTTATGAATAATTTTTGGGAAAAACTTAATAAACCTTTTGTCACACTCGCCCCCATGGCCGGTGTTACGGACACACCATTTCGACAAATGTGTAAAGCTTATGGTGCTGACGTTATTTACACTGAATTTGCGTCAGCCAATGCTTTAGTTTACGAAAACGCCAAAACAAAAGATTTAATTAGTTTTGAGCCTAAAGAGCAACCGGTCGTGTGCCAAATATTTGGTAGAGACCCAGAAATGTTTTTTAAAGCAAGTAAAATACTAGAGCAAATGGGATTTGCTGGTGTGGATATAAATTTTGGCTGTCCCGCCTACAAAGTTGTTAAACACGGCGGTGGGGTAAGTTTAATGAAGAACCTAAATCTTTGCCGTGAAATAGTCGACGCCACTTGTCGTGGAACCAACTTACCAGTATCAATCAAAATGCGTGCAAGCATCAGGAAAGGCCATGGCACTAAAGATAAAATCGAAGGCGAGGACGAACTTGATGATTATGAATGTCCAGTTGATATGGTGACAGCGGTTGACTTGGTTAATAAAGTGAAGGACTTACCAGCATCATCGATTATGATTCATGCCCGTAGTTTTGAACAACCTTTTGATGGCGAACCAAATGTTAATATCATAAGCGAAATCAGAAAAATTTGGCCAAAAATTTTGATTGCCAACGGTGGTATTTATACACCTGAAAAAGCTCAAGAGATTTTAAATGAAACCGGCGCCGACGGTGTCGGTATTGCCAGGGGGTCTTGGGGAAAACCTTGGATTTTTAAACAAATAAAAGATTTTCTATCAACTGGTTCATATACTAATCCGGATTGGTCAGAAATAAAAAAAGTCATGCTTGAACATGCCCAGCTGACATTCGAACTCAAGGGCGATTACGGTTTAGTCGAACTCAGAAAACATCTTGCCTGGTATGTAAAAGGTTTTAGTGGTGCCGCATCATTACGTTCTCAACTAGTACAGGTAAAGACTTTGAGTGACGTTAAGACAATATTAAAATAAAAAACCCTACTCCAATTAAATCAGAGTAGGGTGAATTGCAATTTCGCAACTAGCGTTGCACGCTCGCTAAACCTAGGCGAACTAATATTTTTATATATAAACCTCCAAGATCGCCCTTACCGAAGTTCCATTTTTTTTGATTTGTATGATGACCGTGGTGAATTTGTTCTCCCACAACTACCCAGTTTAGAATCAAGTTTTTTAACCAGCCACCCCTGATATCTACACTGTAGTCGTGTGTTCGTGCATCACGTATTAAGCCCGCATGCCCATAACTATTAACAAATGCCTGACTATATATGGTCCAGACAATCACACCAATCATCACTAAAGGACCGGCTACCAAGCTCCACCATAGGCTAACGCCTATTAAATAAAATAGGCAGGCGCTCAAGAAGATGTGGAGTAACGGCAATAACACAAAAGGTCCTAACCAAAAAAGCCTACCTGTCACTTTACGCTCTAACCAGTCTTGTGAGATTTGCCCATACTTATTCACAATCTCGGGATTTCGAGCAGCTTTTAGATATTGTTTGAGATTGGTCCAAAAAAGGCCAAAACCCTGTGGACAAATAAGTCTCAGCGGCCAGATTGGTCTGTGTTTAATTGTATTGTCGGGCGGAACACAGAATGTCCCGTACTGTTGTGGTGAATGCGGGTCGTCTGGAGTGTCAGAAGTAATATGATGATAAACATGTACGGCTACCCATTGGCACCGATTAATTCCGGCGTGTAACCATATCCACAACCGCATAATGACTGTAAGCCCATTCCTAAACTTAACTGACCCATGTGTGAGTTGACGATGAAGATAAAGAGTAATAGTGACACTAATTGCGTGGCCAGATGTCGCTACCGTAATAATGAGGTAGGAAAGAAGCGCTATTATCGCAGCCAGTGTTAGCATGTTAATCTTGATTAATTTGACAAAGAATAATTTTGATTTTATTACTTTAACGGTAGCAGAAATATACGACTTCGGATAGCTAAAAAAACCTAAAATGCTTAGGTCAATAATATTATGATTTCCTAACTAAATAAACCGCCATCCAGTGTTTCGCCATTTTCTAATCGCAGGGCCTTCATCATCTCCTTTTCTTTTTTATTTAATTTAGAAGGCACTTTCACTTTTACTTCAACAAAAATATCACCTCGTTTGGTTGAATTCAAATGAGGTACACCACGATCAGCAATCTTAAAAACCGTACCACCTTGCGTGCCGCTCGGTATTTTTAATGTAACCTCGCCATCTAATGTCTTGATTATTACCTTTCCCCCAATCGCCGCTAACGGTAAGCTTATTTCTTTTTCCGTATATAAATTAAAACCCTCTCTCTTAAATAACTTGCTCGGCTTAACTTTTATATAAATAAGCAGGTCTCCTGCCGGCGCACCTTTTTGTCCTAAATCACCCGCTGATGGTATTCTAATTTGCTGTCCATTATTAATACCTGCGGGAATTTTTATTTGAATATTTTTTACACCTCTATAGTGCCCAACGCCGTGGCACCGCGTGCAATTTTTTTCAGGCTTGCTACCTACCCCCATACACGTCGGGCACACGGTCACCGATTGAATATTACCTAAAAATGTCCTCTGAGTTTGAGTTACCTGTCCCTGACCATTACATTGATTACACTTTACAACCTTAGAACCTGGTTCACCGCCAGAACCATTACACCTTTCGCAACTAATATTTTTTTCTAAACTTATATCCTTAACTACCCCAAAAACCGCTTCTTCAAAATCAATACTCATCTCTAATTGAAGATCGTGACCGCGACTAGCGCGACGTGAACGTCCACCGCCAAAACCAAACATATCTCCAAAACCGCCAAAGATATCTCCCAGGTCTTCAAAATTTACATTGTCAGACTGAAAGCCTCCAAAACCACCTTGCCTTTGAAAATCACTCCAGTTAAAACCACCGGCACCACTTGATGAATCAAAGGAAGTACCAAACTGATCATATTGCTTTCTTTTTTCTGGATTAGAAAGAACCTGATACGCTTCGTTTATTTCTTTAAACTTAGCATCAGAGCCACCGTGTTTATCTGGGTGATGTTCGTGAGCGAGTTTTCGAAAAGCCTTCTTGACTTCGTCTTGACTAGCTGACTTAGCTACACCCAATACTTGATAGTAATCTTTGGACATGATTTTAAATTAAAAGGCACGCGCATTCAAAAAAGAATGTTTGTGCCTTAGAGAAAGTGTTTCACTTGATAGTATCACTATCATTCTGCGCATGCACGACGGCTTTGATTGCTTCATCACTCAACAAACCTGGATGTCGACACCCGCTCTTGACGTCATTGCCGCGACGAATGCGGAAAGTGGTTTCTTCGGGAGAAAACATCTCCCGCTGTTGATTCGGTGTCGGAGATGATCCCCGACCTAGGGACGGTTGCTCTGGAGAATGAGACATTTTCAGCTCCTATTGTTGTGATACTAGTGAAAATGAATAGAACGATTTGCTTTAAGGCTATAATTTATATAACCGTTTGTCAAAGTTATTCTGTCTTAAAACCAACCTCTGGTACCGTCGCTAAACCCTCCTCTATTTTATTAAACTGTGACTCATAACGTTTTATATTATCAAGAAGTGCTGTAGCCAATCTTTTGGCATGAGCTGGTGAAATATAAATTCGGGAATTGACAATGCCTTGTGGAGGCATAACGTTAGCAAAGTCTAAAACGAATTCTTCTTTGGTGTGAGCAATTTGAACCAGATTAGCATACACACCTTTTAAAACATCGTCTGGAATCTTAACTTGAATTTGTTGTGGTTGTTGTTGTGACATATGAATAAATATAAATATTAATTACTTCTTAACATCCTCTACTTCACCCTCCACCGGGCCTTCTGACTTACTTGGCTCGCCACCAGCTTTATCTGTGCCATCACCTTGAGGTGCAGATTGACCTTGGGCTTTATACATCGCTTCCCCTATTTTCATAGCCGCTTGGTTTAATTCATCAAGCGCCTTTTTAGTGGCCTCGGAATCTTCACCATCTTTTGCTTTACGTAAGTCTTCCAACTTTTCCTCAACTGTCTTTTTAACATCGGCTGGCACCTTATCGCCCTGATCTTTTAACATTTTCTCCGTTTGATAAAGCACACTCTCAGCTTGATTTTTTACATCAACTGATTCACGGCGCTTCTTATCTTCGGCTGCATGAATTTCAGCCTCTTTCTTCATTTTCTCTACCTCGTCTTTAGATAGTCCTGTTGAAGCCGTAATTGTTATGTGTTGCTCTTTATTAGTCGCTTTATCCTTGGCTTTCACATTCAATATACCATTGGCATCAATATCAAAAGTCACTTCCACTTGGGGCATGCCGCGCGGTGCTGGCGGAATACCGTCCAGAATAAATCTACCTAAAGTCTTGTTATCGCGAGCAAATTCTCTTTCGCCTTGAAGAATATGAATTTCAACGGACGTTTGACTATCAGCTGCAGTAGAAAATACTTGTGATTTAGAAGTAGGTATTGTTGTATTCCTATCAATAAGTTTAGTGGAAACACCACCTAAGGTTTCAAGGCCGAGTGATAGCGGTGTCACATCAAGTAGCAATACATCCTTAACTTCGCCCTGCAATACTCCGGCTTGTACTGCCGCACCAATAGCCACTACCTCGTCGGGATTAACTGATACGTTTGGTTTCTTACCGAAAAATTTTTCAACAGTTTGTAAAACTAAAGGCATACGAGTCATACCCCCAACCATTACTACTTCATCAATTTCTTTGGTGGATAAACCAGAATCAGACAAAGCTTTTTTTACTGGTTCCAAGGTTTTTTCAACTAAATCCCCTACTATCTCTTCCATTTTGGAACGAGATAATTTTATTAGCATGTGTTTTGGACCAGATGCATCCGAAGTAATAAAGGGCTGATTTATTTCTGTTTCTGACGCAGTCGAAAGCTCTATCTTGGCTTTTTCTGAAGCTTCTTTAATTCTTTGTAAGGCCAACGGATCCTTTGATAGGTCGATTCCTTGGTCCTTCTTAAATTCATCAACTACCCAACCAATTAAACGTTGATCAAAATCATCACCACCCAAGTGAGTGTCACCATTTGTTGATTTAACCTCCACGGTATCAGCCGATATTTCTAATATAGAAATATCAAAAGTCCCACCACCTAAATCATAAACAGCGATCTTTTGATCTTTTTTCTTGTCAAAACCATAGGCCAGAGCTGCTGCCGTCGGCTCATTTATTATGCGTTTAACAGTAAGCCCGGCGATTTCACCAGCGTCCTTAGTAGCTTGTCTTTGTGAGTCATCAAAATAAGCTGGCACGGTTATGATAGCCTCGGTAATTTTCTCACCCAACTTTTCTTCCGCGTCGGCCTTAAGTTTTTGTAAAACCATAGCTGAAATTTCTTGTGGACTATAGTCTTTTCCACCCATTTCCACTTTTACACCATCTCCGGACTTATTCATTTTAAATGGCAAAACTTTCAAATCGCGCTGAACTTCAGGATCATCCCAGCGACGACCGATTAAGCGCTTTAATGAATATAAAGTGTTGGTAGGGTTAGTAACCGCTTGCCTTTTGGCTAATAATCCAACTAATCGCTCATTGGCCTTAGTCATAGCCACCATTGACGGCGTGGTTCTCGCGCCCTCTTTATTTTCCAATACCTTAGGCGAGCCACCCTCCATCACCGCCATACATGAGTTAGTTGTTCCTAAATCTATACCTAATATTTTCGACATAATTTTTTATAAATAATAATTAATTGACAAATAATTAAATTTTTTATAAGTTTACCTAATTAACAAACATTGTTTCCTTTTAAACATCAACTGATTGGGAGAAAAATGGCCTATCGATTTGATCATATATCTGACTACCGCCAAGAAATTATTGGCTACTTCAACAACGCGATTGCTTTCTTATTTGGCGCCTGCCTGCTCGGATTTTTTCTATACTTGGCAATCTATTTCGACGGAGTAATCCAATTTGGAAAATGGGTTCTGGGATTCGCATTTGTTTGCTGCGTGCTACTTAGCGTCATCTTTATTGACAACACGATAAAACATCGGAACGCCTTGGGTTTAATACTAAGACGACAACATCCTGATGAGATTAAGTCGGAAAGATACACGGTCTCGTTGTCTCTTCTAGCCATCTGGCTTATTATGACTTATTTTTGCGCGACCGGCATTTACAAACTATACATTTCCACCGAACATGTTTTACTCAACTGGACTATTATTTTTTGCCTTACGTGCATTGGACTGATGACGCTCATGATTGCCAGCAATGCCGTAATCTGGATCCGCGATCGTTTTCTCCTTTTCAAATAACGCATCTTGAAGTGAATCTCCCAAAGGGAGACTCACCCCAAGACCCGATCTTACAAATCGGGTCTTTTTTATTAATCCCTTACCTCGACTTTAACTGTCCGAGGCTTTGCGCGCTCTTCTTTAGGTATGACTATTTTTAGAACTCCCTTTTCATAGGTTGCTTTAGCGGCATCACCTTTTACTGCCGCTGGTAACGCAACCGAACGATGAAATGATCCAAATCTAACTTCCTTTCGATAATAATTTTTTTCATCTACTTCCGATTTGTGCTCGCTTTTACCTTCCAAAGTCAAAACATCGTTTTCAATTGATACATTGACCTGATTAGGATCAATACCGGCAAGCGGCGCTTCAACCACAACATCATCCTTGGTTTGATACACATCAATGGCTGGGACAAACCCGCCCATTGGTCGCATATCATCAAAGAATCGATCAAAATCGTCAATCTGTGGCAGTAATGGTGTCCATTTTATTAGTGACATATAATTTTTTGCTTAATTATTAATAAAGGGTTTTACCCTGGATCTAACACCTTAAAAGTGGCAGATCCAGAGAGAGGATTACTCCTCTTCTCCGTTTCCATTGCGTGGCTCATCGATCGGCACCAACGGCACATTGCATTGCGGGCAACGACCGCGGTATTCATCGGTATATCCACACTCTGGGCAAATGTATTCCATACTTGAAATACTAAACTTGTTAATTATTTTGCGATTTTTACCCTAGCCGGCTGCAATACTTTATCATGCAACTTAAACCCAGTTCTAACCTCTTCAATTATTGTGCCGTGCTCAGCCCCTGCCACCTCCACTTCGCCCGCTGATTCGTGTAATTCGGGATTAAATAACTCGCCGACCACTTCCATCTCTTTAACACCACTATATGCAAGAACTTGTTCCAATTTCGATTGAATATGTCTAATACCAACTACCCAATCACTACTTTTTAAATCTTCCGGAAGGTGTTTAAAAGCGTTTTTAAAATAATCAACTAGCGGTAATAATTCCATTAATAAGGCCTGATTAGCGCCTGCAATATACTCACCCATTCTGGAATCAGTTTCTTTTTTTAAATTTTGATAATCAGCCCTGGCCCTTTGCCAGCCAGCCAAATATTCGGCCGCTTGTTTCTCAAAATCAATTATATTTTCATCATTATTTGATAATTTGTCTGACATAATTTAATAAACCTACATTAATTTCATAATCCATACGCCATGGCCCTAAAAATCCCACCACCCTTTTATCCGGCATCGCAAAACTTGTGATAACTGTTGCGCAACTATTTCCGAATGGATTATTAGCACCAATTTTAATTTGTACCTCTTGTGACAAATCCTTATATAGCCCCTCCATGACCTCATCTAACTTATCAATCACCTGGCTCATTGACTGCACCATATCAAGGTGGCTAAATTCAGGCTGCGAAAACAAATTGGCTAGGCCGGTATAATACAAATCATTCTTATTAAATCCGACAATTACTGCCTGTCCAGAAAAATCTGCCAATTTCTTTGCCGTCTCTTTCCAAAAAATATCGTCCCGCGGGTTAAATTTTTGTAAACGTTTCAATTCCTTCACCACCAACTCGCTAGGATATTTAGGTGATAAAAAATTACTAACATAGTACTCATAGGCTTTAACGGTTGGTACGCGTCCGGCTGAAGTGTGTGGTTGATTTAAAAAACCCTCTTGCTCTAAATCGAGCATTTCATTTCTAATAGTGGCTGAGGAAACGCCAAGTTTTTTTTCAAGTTGCTTGGAACCAATCGGTTCTGCCTGCCTTATATAACCCCGAACTACCTCGGCAATTAGTTCTTTTTTCCTATTTTCCATCATAATTTTACCTATTAGCACTCTCATTGTTAGAGTGCTAATTTCAGTTTAAAATACACTGAAAAGCCTGTCAAGAGCTTTAAATAAAAAAGACGGGTTGCTTTACTAGCTTCCCGTCTTAAAGGAGCTTGGCGGCCTGATATTAGGCTGCCAGATCGATGATGATGCCCTGAGAGGCCATGTAGGAGGAAACGCACTTAGCTGCTTCAGCCGAATTCGGTGCGGGTGTTTCCGAGCGGAATCCCTGAAGAATGTGCGTGTATCGTACACGCATCCTGTCCACCACCTGGCAGAATTCAGCTACCTGGAGCTGCTTCATGCCAAACTGGCGGGCCTTTTCCTCGGCGAACTTGAATTCCGGCCTTGACCCCTGAACTGGGGCGTGATCCTCGCAGAGGTAGCTGAACAGAGCCGTCTGCACTTCCGGAGAGATATCCTCAGCCGTAATGTCGCCATGAATTGACTTGGCGAGATCATTCCAGCGCTCCTGCGGGACACGCACGTGCTCGAAGTAAGATGGCCAGTAATGCGGGCCGCAAATTGCGTCAATGAACGACCGAATTTTTATGTCAATCAATGTGATGTCTCCTATAATTATTGATATGATGAGCGTTATTTGTGTTGTATTTTCAAATCAATATACCTTTTTTTATCCTCTTTGTCAATACAAAAAACCCCTCTCGGCACTCAGACATCTATCTATTCTCGTCTTAAAGCGTCGATGGGGTTTAAATCAGCGGCCTGACGTGCTGGGTAAATACCAAATACTAATCCCGTACCCACTGAAAAACCTACTGCTAAAACCACCGAATAGATGGGCACTGAAAATGTCCACGCAAAACCTAGAAAACCGGCAGCTAAAGATATTAAATAAGCAATAGCCGCGCCCACAATAATTCCTGTGATACCACCCAGCCCAGTTGTAAAAATAGCCTCAGCCAAAAATTGTCTCAAAATTTCCCGCCTTTTTGCGCCGACTGCTTTTCTTAAACCAATCTCAAAAGTTCTTTCCAAAACAGAAACGTACATAATATTCATAATACCGACGCCACCGACAATTAAGGAAATAGCCGCCAGCGCCACTAGCAGTAATGTAAAGCCACCAATGATGGTATCAAAAATAGCCATGACGTCTTCATTAGAACTAATAACAAAGTCATCTTTATCCGGTTCATCTAAAGGTATATTGTGCCGTTCGCGTAATAAATAGGTTAGATCATCAATCGTTGATTTTAGTTTAGTATTATCGCGATACTGGTTGGAAATAAAACTTACATAATCTATTCCGAGTAATTGTTTTTGCATCGTGCGGATTGGTAGATAAACATAAACGTCATAATCAAAAAATAACGCCGCTCCACGAGGCGCCATGACGCCAATTACTTTAAAACTTTTTTGATCTATTTTCACGAATTGCCCTACTGGTTCAGTGTTGCCAAATAAATCGTTGGCAACCTTACTACCCAATACAGCTACGCGCGCTAATGATTGATCCTCTTCATCAGTGAAAAATCTCCCCTTCTCTACCCTGGCAGTATCTATGTCCTGCACAGTCGCGGTGGAACCAAATAAGCTGACGGTTTTTTTTGTACCCGGCCCCTGAACCACTTCCTGACCAACCTGCCCGGCATAGTTGTTTACAATATTTGGATGTTTTCTTATGGCCATCATATCATCAAGCGTCAGAGTGGTAACTACCTGCCCAAAACCTCGCGCCTGCGCTTCATCAGACTGACTACCCATTGATGGAATCTTGGTTTCAATTTGCAATAAATTAGAGCCAAAAGATTCTAGCTGAGCAACTAAAAAGCCTTTTACGCCCTGACCTGCCGAAATAACTATGATTACGGCGGCAATCCCAATTACAATACCAAGACCTGTAAGCAGTGATCGTGCGCGATGCCTTTTAAAATTATCATATGCTAAAGTGGCGTAATTTCTTAAATTCATATTACTCGTATCTCAATGTTACGACCGGATCAAGTTCGGCCGCTCTTTTTGCCGGATAATAACCAAAAATCAAGCCGATCATTCCACCAACACCAACGGCAACTATTATAGACGAGGCCGAAACAATAAATGACCACGCATAACCAAGGCTGTTAGCGATAATAGCGATCAGACCAGAGATGATAGCTCCGCCCATTATTCCGATTATTGAGGCGACGCCTGTAATAATTAATGTTTCTATTAAAAACTGATTCAAAATATCTCGACGTTTAGCTCCAACCGCTTTTCTTAATCCTATTTCCCTAAATCTTTCAGTAACCGCTACCAGCATTATATTCATAATACCAATTCCGCCAACCAATAATGATAATGCCGCAATTGACGCTAAGAAAAATTTAAAGGCATTAGTTATACTTGTTAATAAATCCAGAGCTTGTACCGCCGCCCGAACAGAAAAATCGTCTTCTTGCTCAGAGTCAATATTGTGCTGTTCGCGCAGTACTTGTTTAATCGAAACCAGTGTTTCATCAATAGTTGTAGAATCATCAACCTTAGCTCTAATTAATGACAAGTGCCGCCATCCTAACATTATTTTTTGCGCGGTGTTTAACGGTATGAATACCATCTTGTCCTGGTTAGTAAAAGCAACCGTACCACGCTCTTTTAACTCTCCGATTACTCTAAAGGTCTCGCGTCCAATTTTAATATTCTGACCCAAAGGATCATCGCCTTGAAATAATTCCTGAGAAGTTTCACTACCAATAACAGCGACGCGAGCAAGACCCGCGTCCTCTTCAGGTGAAAAAAACCGTCCGCGCTCTAACTCAACATTTTCTATTTCTGGATAAGAAGCTTCCACACCCATGTATGCTCCATTATCAATGTCCCGGTTTTGATAAGACATCTTATCACTTCCTCTTACATACCCCGACGCGGCCACAATATGATGAGTTCTACTATCATTAAGCAGCGCCTTAACATCGTCGTTAACTAATGTCTTCACTTGAATACCAAACACGGCTGCTGGTGGACCGTTTTCATCAGAAGCCCCAGGCAACACACCAACTAAATCACTTCCCAAGCTATTCACTTGTTGCAATATTAGCGACTGAGCGCCAGCGCCAATTGAAATGATTAAAATGACAGAGCCAATACCAATAATAAGCCCCAGCATGGTAAGAAAAGAACGCAGCCGATTGGCCCGCAAGTTTGTGGTTACTAATTTTAATATTCCCCTTATTTCCATATGGGAAAAACCTACTTTAATTCTCCACTGAGAGCCTCTTGTCTATCCTTTTCTGTTACACGATCATCGGAAATCAACTTTCCATCTTTCAAACGCAGTATCCTCCGTGCGTGATTGGCCGTATACATTTCATGTGTTACTAAAATAATAGTGTGTTTTTTTTGCTCATTTAGGTCGTATAAAATCTTCATTATCTGTGCGCCGGACTTTGAATCCAGGTTCCCGGTCGGTTCGTCAGCAAAAATTAATGATGGATTATTAACTAGAGATCTAGCGATTGCCACCCTTTGTTTTTCACCGCCAGATAACTGGTTTGATAAAAATTCCATGCGGTGTTCTAGCCCAACCGCCACAATCGCTTCTCGGGCGCGTTTCACTCGCTCTTCCTCAGGCATTTCAGCATAAAGCAATGGTAACTTAACATTATCTAAAACAGTTGTTTTTGGAAGTAAATTGAATTGTTGAAAAATAAAACCGACTTTCATGAGCCTTAGTTCAGCCAATTGATCGTCGTTTAACCCAATTACATCCTGACCGTCAAAAATATATTTCCCCGAAGACAATTTGTCCAAAAACCCCAAGATGTGCATGAGAGTAGATTTACCCGAACCAGATGGACCCATAATAGAAACAAACTCGCCACTGGCAATAGTGAAAGAAATATCCTTAAGTACCGGAGTAATTACTTCTTCGTTTTCGTATTGTTTACAAAGATTATCAACTTTAATTAAATCTGACACATTATTTTCCGTTAACTTTAGAGGTAACAACTAATTCCCCCTCACTTAATCCACTAACAACCTCGGTCAATCCGTCATCACCCTTTAAACCTAAAGTGATTTCCTTGGTAACAAGTTCTCCGTTTACCAAAACCTCTACAAAAGGTTTAAAGTCTGAGTCATACTTTACCGCTCTTAACGGTATGACTAAAATATCACTTTTACTGCCTGTATTAACATCAACATTTGCTGTCATTCCGGGTTTAATACGTTCATCAGAATTATCAAATAAAATTGTAACTTCATAATAAACGACGTCGGTCAATTCAGTTGAAGCCGGATCAATAAAATGAATATGTCCCGCAAAATGTTGACTCGAACCAAAAGCGTCAAGCGTGATGTCAACTGATTGATCTTTAGCGAGCTTGGCTACGTCTGCTTCTGGTACTTTAACCTTGATTTCATAATTACCCTCGGACAATAAAACTAACACCGGTGTAGCTACTGAAGTAGTTTCGCCTAATTGATAATTTATTTTAGTGACCGTGCCTGCCACCGGAGCAATGATAGATCGATCAAGTAAATCTGATTGCGCTTTAAGAAGCGTAGCCCGGGCTGAAGCTAATTGCGCTTCGGCTGATGTAATATCGTAAGATCGTGCTGGGGCTAATTTTAAGTTTAATTCGGCCTTGGCCTTAGCTAATGCCTGCTCCGCCGCAGCAACCTCCTTTTTTTGTGTAACCAATGCCGCATCGTAGGCCGCTTTATAGGTGGTATAACTGGAGTGATTGGTGTTTGGTATAGCAACAGTCCAGATATCGTTATTAGAAACGGTGCCTGTTGAACTAAAAATCATATTTAAACCCTTGGTGCCAAGTAGTGTCGGAGTTAAACGACTACCATTTGAACCAGAGATATTTTCTATGCCATACACCGAGTAAGTCAAACTCGAATTATTATCAATTTTAATTGTGTATATACCTGTTTCTGATCCATTATAGGCCCCAGAAATTGAGATGGTGGCCGTAGATATATTTCCACTCGCCGGCACTGCATCTGCTGCTAAGCCCACTAATTGCGATAAAGCATTTTTAACCGCTTGCTCCTGAGTTTTTATTACATTAGCTAGGTTGATAGTAGCCGTATCAACGGCCGTCTGGTAGACTGCCACATCTTCAATTTGAGCACCAGCTTTTAATTTGTCTAGCTGAGCCTGATACTGTTTAACCTGTGCTTCAGCAGATAGCAAACTGGCTCGCACATCGTTGGCCTCCAGCGAGGCCAAGAAAACTCCGCGACCTACTGAATCGCCAACTTTAACAGGCATACTAGCCAAACGCCCACCAATTTTGAAATTTAATTCAACTTCCTCGGCTGCCTCAACAGTACCAGTCACCGACACTGTTTGTGATAAATCCTGTTTAACTACTTTTTCTGTAGTATATTTTGGCTGACCACTTTTTCTAACCTGATTAACTATTAAACCCGTTACAACCAAAACGATCAACAAAGGGATCCAAACTTTTTTTAATTTAATAATTCTCCACATATTATTTTTTTATAACCTTTCCAAATTGTGACATTAATTTTTTTATAAAACTATCAATCGCCTCGGCTTTCACCAAACCAACAACTTGACCAAACTTTCCAAACACCATCAACTTATCACCGGTTTTCATTTTCAAGGACTGACGCGCAGCCGCTGGAATAACCACCTGGCCTCGCGAGCCCATGGTTGTACTTCCAAAAAAAACCTCATTCAGTATATTATGTTGTTCTCTTTTTTTTGCCATAAAGTATGATAAGTATGATTTAGCTTACTTAAGTTTAACATAAATTCTATTAATTATCAAATACAGTCAGTCTAGGATAATTATAGCTTGTTCACCATTTTCAACATCTCCCCCGTTCCAGTCATGTGCCGCTTTATCAAAGGCCGAGAAATGGTAGCGATAATTTTCGCCCCGTCGAGTACCTGGATCGTTCGTAATAAATTCATCGCCCTCGTAACCTTTTACAACTAACATATGGTACAGTGGCCCGGGTTGATGAAAATTTGGATTTCCAAGCAATCTACCGGCCGCTGGTAAAATTATCGGACGACCGGCATTAATTTGTTGCCTTATTAAATTAGCGCTGTAGGGTGCGACACGGGCTTTTATACCAAACCTTTCAAATAACACCCGAACAACTTCTTGGGCAGTTAAATCTATCGGATAAGTTTTATTTTCTTCCCACTTTACCAAATCTAAAATCCTACTATCTGCCTCAGACGGCTCAATTCTTTGACTCTTAATGCCTTTACTAAAATCCTCAATCATTATCATACTCGCCTCTTCACAGGCCTCTTGGTAAGGCATATCCCAATTAGCAAATGGCGCCTGAGAAGTAAAAGGGACGCTGATGATTTTTATACTGTGAGTCTGTTCATTATTAACCACTATTTTTTCCGGCTCAGTTTTTACTGGTTCTTCCCTAACAATTGGAACATCGGCGTTAGTATTAGAAATACTAGCGTTTATAATATCGTTATTAGGTTGGTTAATATCTGCTACCTTATTGCAACCGGCACCAATAAGGCCGAAAACTAGTATTAAAATTGTAATAAATAAAGGCATATTCAAATATATATTAACACCCAAAGAAACTAATAACCACCCCTAGGGCTTGACTGGAGTGATAAATTTCTCTATAGTTACTGCACAATTATTTTATTCTAATTTATGGCACATACAAAGGCAGGCGGCTCCACAAGTTTAGGCCGCGAATCTCAATCTAAAAGACTAGGCGTTAAACTATTTGCTGGGCAAGTTGCCAAAGCAGGTATGGTAATTGTTAGGCAAAGGGGTACTAAATTTTTTCCAGGTCCGGGCGTTAAACGCGGCAGCGATGACACGCTATTTGCCACTAAGGCTGGAGTAATCAAGTTTGGTAATAAATGGCGTAAGTCATTTACCGGTAAACTGAAGTTATCTAGAGTAGTCTCAATTACAGCTAAGTAAACTAAAAAACCCTTCGCTTACGAAAGGGTTTTTTGTTTATGTAAATTAAGTTATTGGCACCACTTTTATTGCCGCACTGATAAAGTCCCTAAATAATGGATGGGGTCTTAACGGTCTAGACTTGAACTCTGGGTGAAATTGCACGCCCACAAACCATGGATGATTTTTCAGCTCCACCATTTCTACCAAATGCCCATCGGGAGAAGTCCCAGAAATAACTAACCCAACTTTTTCCAAACGCCCACGATAATCATTATTAAATTCATAACGATGGCGATGGCGCTCCGATATTTTTACCTCACCATATGCTTGATAGGCTTTAGTCCCCTTCTCAATAATACAATCCCAAGCCCCCAGCCTCATAGTCGCCCCATAGTCCTTAGATAATAACTTTTTTTCTTGCTCGGGCATAATATGGATCACTGGATGCTTAGTCTTTGAATTTATTTCTTCAGAATTAGCGTCTTTTAAACCAGATAAATTACGCGCGACCTCGATCGTTGCCAACTGCATACCATAACACAAACCAAGATAAGGAATATTTTTCTCTCGGGCATAAGTTACCGCCTGAATAATACCCTCGATTCCTCTACTACCAAAACCACCCGGCACCACAATACCAGCCATGCCATCTAAATATTTCGCCGCCCCCTCACTTTCTATTTTTTCTGAATCAATCCAATAAAACTTTGGTTTAACGTTGTTATGCCAGCCGGCGTGTTTTAACGACTCGATCACGGAAACATAGACATCGGATAAAACATAATCGCCGGTAGAAAAATACTTACCGACCATAGCAATCGGAACCTCTTGCTCAACAGATTTTACAGTCTCAGCCAACGCGCGCCACTCCTTCAAATCCTTGCCACGCGGTTTTTGATGAAAACGTTTTAATATTTTATCAGCAAAATCCTGCTCATCAAACTTCAGTGCCACATCATAGACCGAATCCAAATCAGGATTAGAGATAATATCGCCACTATCCATGTTACAAAACATAGCTAATCGCTCACTGCGCTTTTTATCCAAAGGTTTTTGAGCCCGTGCTATTAAGAAATCTGGCTGTATACCCATGGAATTTAAAATATGCACTGATGTCTGTACTGGTTTTGATTTCATTTCTCCAACTGTTGGTGGCGTTGGTAAATAGGCTACATGTACGTGCAAAACACTGTCTTTATCACGTAATTTCATAATACGTGAAGACTCATAATAGAAAACGTTTTGGTATTCGCCTGCCGTCCCCCCCAACTCAATGACCACGATATCGGCTTTCATTTTTTGGCCAGCCTTTTTTATACGGTTAATAATTTCATCACATAAATGAGGGATTGCCTCAACATCCTCACCTTCATACCCAAAAGATCGTTCACGATCTATAACTGTTTTGTATATTTGACCCATGGTAATGAAATTATCTTTAGCCAAAGATAAATCTAAAAACCTTTCATAAGTACCAATATCTTGATCTGTTTCAATACCATCATCGCAAACAAAAACCTCACCGTGCTCGGTGGGACGAATAGTGCCCGCGTCAACATTCAAATAATTTTCGCACTTTACTGGGCAGACCTTATAACCTTTACTTTGTAATAATTTAGCTAACGAAGCGGCGGCAATACCTTTGCCTACTGAAGACATTACTCCTCCGGAAATAAATATGAATTTAGTCTTAGCCATTGTCCGCTTCTACTTTAATTTTGAAATTAGTTGAAAGTGTAGAGGTTAATTTTAATAATATATCGTATTGTCCTATTTTTTTAATATGTTGGTCCAACTTAATACTGTTTATTGGCACTGGTAAGCCAAATCTACTCAATACTGCGTCCGCAATTTTCTGCTCATCCACGGCCGCATAAAGCGTTCCTTCGGTAGATGATTTACTTTTTATTGTCAGTTGCTGATTCTGTAACCTGTTAATTATTTTCAGCAATTCCTTTTCTCGCTCCTTGGATTCATGAGCCCTGTGTTTGATATTATCAGCGATTTTTTTTAATCGTTCCGGTGTGGCGGCGACGGCAAGTTGTTTTGGTATTAAATAATTTAAAGCAAATCCATCGTTGACTTTTTTTACCTCACCAGACTTACCCACCCCTGCCACATTTTGCAAAAAAATTATTTCCATCACTTAAGCCTTATATTAAATCCATTGTCATGTTCTAGAGCCAATACTATTTTATCAAGGTTGGTGATTTTAGCAAACCATTTTCCCTTTTTCAGCCATTTCTCCATCTTTTCCAGAGCTTCCTCAAACCCCTCGACCTCTAAGACCACCTTATCGTCAATATTTTTTACCCAACCAGACAAACCAAGTTGACGCGCTACTTGCGCAGAACTGTATCGCAAACCAACGCCTTGTACTCTGCCAGAAAGCACAAACCGCCACCGCAGCATAGACTACTTTGCCAAAAGCTCAAAAGCTTTCTCTAGTTGCGGATCTTTATCCTCGTTAAAATCTTTTGTAGATAATTCAACTTTTATATCTGGCTCAATACCGGTTTTGTCAATTTGCCGACCGAGAGGTGTAAACCATTTAGCAACCGTTAATTTTAAAGAAGAGCCATCATCAAACGTTTGATAATCTTGAACGGATCCCTTACCAAACGTTTTCTCGCCGACTAAAGTGGCTAATTTAAAGTCCTGCAAAGCGCCGGCTACAATCTCCGAGGCCGAAGCTGAACCTTCGTTGACTAACACAATGGTAGGTATACCCTGTAACTCCCCTCGACCATTGGCCTTATATTCTTTAAATTGCGGTGGCAAAAATTGTTCTTTTACCACTACTCCATCTTTTATCCAATGACTCGAAAGATCCACCGCCACTGACAAAAATCCGCCGGGATTATTTCGTAAATCTAAAATAATACTTTTCGCTCCTTTATTCTTTAAATCTGTCCAGGCTTTGGCGAAATTAATTTCTGTATCTTCGGAAAAATGGATTAAACGTACATAACCAACCTTCTCCTGATTATTGGGATTAATTTTTAATTCTGATCGCAAAACAGCCACATTAATTTTATCTCTCTGTATCTCTAACTCTTTGGGTTCTTTGTCGCCATTGGCTAAAATAAGTAATTTAACCTTAGAGCCCTTTACACCTTTAATTATGCTGACCGCATAGTCCAAGGCTATACCAGTGGTGTCATGGCCATCAATCGCCAAAATTCTATCTCCTGCTCTGAGCCCAGCTCGCTCGGCTGGGGTATCGGGAAGAGGTGCAATAATTACCAGGTTATCATTTTTTATTCCAATTTCTGCACCAATCCCTTCAAAACTACCAGATAGTTCTTGATTAAACTGTTTAGCAACTTGCGGACTCATAAAGACTGAGTAAGGGTCTTGTAATGAGGCAACGATGCCAGCAATACTACCATAAAATAAATCAGTATCTTTCACCGGTTGTTGCAAGGCGTTAGCTTTGACGTGATCCCAAACTTTCCAGAAAAGCGAAAAATCAACATCCTTACTAACGCCAGCTGGCTGTCCACGGTCAACGTTTACTAGATTTGATATTGAATTTGACTGATTACTATATCTTGAGCCAACCATTAACCCAACACCAAAAGAACCCACCACTAAGACCAATATAACGATACTAGAAATTAGTTTGGTAGATTTATTTTTTGAAGCAGATTCAATAGATATAGATTCGTCCATATATATTATTAACTGCTATTGATTTTAACATTCGCACACGCACTGGTCAAAAATTAGTGTCTCGACTAATCTTGGCACCGACTGCCCGTAAACGATTTTCAATATCAGCGTACCCGCGATCAATTATTTCAGCGCCGCTAATTTTACTCTGTCCCTCTGCAATAAGCGCGGCAATTATTAAGGTTGCTCCCGCTCTTAAATCATACGAATTTATTTCCCGACCATATAAGGTGGTTGGGCCAGTTATTACTACTCGATGCGGATCGGCAATTAACGCATTGGCTCCCATTTTTATAAGCTCCGAGATATGGTTCATTCTGCCTTCATAAAGCGGGTCATGAATCAATGATGTTCCTTCAGCCTGAGTCGCTAATACTGAAAATGGCGCTTGTAAATCAGTGGGAAAACCTGGATAAGGTAAGGCTTGTAATTTTTTAAACGGCTTAAGTTGTCGTGATGAATGGACAGTCAAAGTATCCCCCTTTATTTCAAAATCAACACCAATCTCCTTAAGATGCCAAAGCACTAGATCCAGATGCTCGGGACGGACTGGTCTTATGTTTAAACTTCCCCGCGCCACCGCCCCTAAGACCGCCCACGTTCCAGCCTCAATGGGATCAGGAATTATTGTATACTCTACTTCCCGCAACTCAGCTACGCCATCTATTGTGAGTGTATGAGTACCGATACCTGCAATACGCGCACCAGCGCTAACTAGAAAATTGCACAAATCCTGAACATGCGGTTCGGTAGCCGCTATTTCAATTACTGTTTGCCCCTTTGCCAAAACTGCCGCCATAATTAAATTTTCGGTTGCGGTTACTGAAAATTCTGGCAAAACAATCCGGGCGCCCTTGAGTCCGTCAGTTTTTAAATCATAATAATCATGCCCCGTTTCATAAGTCACACCCATTTGCGCTAAACCGTGTAGATGAGCTGACAATGGACGATTACCAATAATACATCCCCCCGGTTCAGGAAGCCGTATGTTTTTACAACGGGCTAACAATGGACCAAATAACAAAATTGAAGACCTCATCGCCTTCACGTCGTTGGCTACTAAATTACTTAAATTAATATTACTCGCTTTAGTTACAACAGTAGTACCCTCTCTTTTTACTTCTACACCCAAACTTTTTAAGAGATTAAGCATCTTTTCAACATCTGTAATAGTTGGCACATTATGAATGGTGCACTGGCCAGCAACAAGTAGTGCCGCCGCCAAAATCGGAGTGGCTGAATTTTTAGCCCCCGGAATTAGTATGTCGCCACTCAGTTTTACTCCGCCTTCAATAACTAATGAACTCATGATACAATTATAAGGAATTAGGCAATTATTGGTAATTTTATAGTTTTAAACTAATAAAAGCAAACCATGAAACTCCAGAGTCGTCGTGTAATTTATATATCTTTTTTTGCAGTATTTTTTTTAATTGGCGCTTGGTTAACCTTATGGTCTCAAGGTTACCATTATGATTTCTTTAACAGAAAAATTGAAACCAGCGGTGCTGTTTCTGTTATCACTACGCCGGAAGGTGCAACTGTTTGGCTAGACGGTAAACAACAAGAAGAATCAACCCCGATGTCTATAAAAAATTTACATGCCGGTAATTATACCGTGACTGTTCGCTATGATGGGTGGCAAACTTGGGAACAGAAGATTACAGTCTACGACCATCAGGTAACGAGGCTAGATAATATTAAGTTATGGGCCGAACCTCAGCCGGGTAAAATTTTAGACGATGCCACAAACTCCTATTCGGTCATATCGCCAAATCGTGAAACATTAATTTATACCAAGACATTAAAAAAAGATTTCGAGCTATGGCTATTAAACCTTACTTCGGCTGAATCGGTACGGATTGATAAGCTTCCATTAGAACAAGCGATAGTTTACATGGAGTGGTCGCCAACAAATCGCCAAATCTTGGCTAAGAACGCCGAGAATATCTGGTTTATATACAACCTCACTTCAAATCAAAAAACTGTCGTAAAAATACCAAACGACAGTAATATTCAGGTTGCACATTGGTCAACAACTGATCAAGACACTTTATACTACGCCTCAGATAAAGAACTGTTTGAATTTGATATTCAGTCTAATATCGCCAAACTACTCTGGCAGGCACCATTAATTGATTTCCGTAATCACCAAAAATTAATTTACGCAATAGTGAAACAAAACGGAGTCGGTCAAATAATTAAAATACTAAATCCACGAAACCTCCAAACAGTTCCTCTACCAGAAGAAATACCACTGTCCTCCGAATTTAAATTTATGGATAAGAGTGACGATTGGTTACCTATTATTGACACCAATCGGCATCTACTTTACCTTCTTGACTCTCCACTTACATCCTTAAGACCAATTATAAAATTACCAGCCGTCACCAATATTGATTGGTCGGTTGACGAAAAAAAATTATTACTTAATAACAATTTTGAGATTTGGCAATACACGCCGAGCGAAGATAAGTTAGATTTGCTTTATCGCATTAGTTCGGCGATTGGTCGTGCCCGTTGGTATAATGAAAACTACATTCTGTTTTCCACCACATCAAATATTGAAGCGTTAGAGCTAGAGCCGGTTTTTGAACAACAAAAATGGGTGGTCGCTTCGCAAACCAACCCTATAACAGATTTTTATATGACGGTCGCTAAAGAACTCCTCACCCTAGAAACTAGAGAGGGTTTATTTAGACTGCCTCTGGAAAATCTACACCTGCTTGACGGGCAGCCAACAAATTAGCTTTCAATAGGGACTTAAAAGTACCAGCGTCAGTCCATTCACCAGCAAGCAACGAATAACTCATATTACCTTTAGCAACAAAGGCGTTGTTTACATCTGTGATTTCCAATTCACCTCGAGCCGATGGTTTTAGGTTTTTAATTACTGAAAAAACATTGCCGTCGTATAAATAACAGCCCGTTACAGCGAGATCACTAACTGGACTTGTTGGTTTTTCAACAATCTGAACAATTTTGTCAGCGCTAACTTCTGCCACACCAAAACGTTCTGGGTCTGTAACTTTTTTTAAAAATATATGCGCCCCTTGATTTATTTGAGAAAAACTTGAAATGTCTTTTCCTAAATTATCTTCATAAATATTGTCGCCTAAAATTGCCGCGATCGAATCGCCGTCAGCAAAATTCTCAGCTAGCCCCAAGGCCTGCGCAATACCCCCGGCCTCTTCTTGCATCTCGTATGACAATCGTACTCCAAAATCTTTTCCCGATCCTAACAGGTGTAAAAAATGACCAGCGTGTTCAGGCCCCGACACAATTAAAATATCTTTAATACCGCCCTTGATTAAAGTTTCGAGCGGATAATAAATCATCGGCTTGTTGTAAATTGGCAACAAGTGTTTATTGGTTACTCGGGTTATGGGGTAAAGCCGTGTCCCCATGCCTCCAGCTAAAATTACACCTTTCATAA
>CAYGFD010000001.1:0-13766 GCA_964349095.1 uncultured Gammaproteobacteria bacterium | reverse complement strand
GGCGCTTGTTGGGTATTCAGCAGATGAGATTGGATGAATTGGTGTTGAACTTTTTTTAATCTCCAAAATTTTTTTAGCAAAATCAAACCAACTACAAACCCCCTCGTTGACCAAATGATAAATTCCCGGTTCATAATCTTCATCGATAAGATTAAACACCGCTCGAGCCAAATCAACCGTAAACGTTGGTTTACCAAATTGGTCAGATACTACCTTTAATTCGGATTTCTCTTGCGCTAATTTAATCATTGTATCAACAAAATTTATTCCTCTCGGCTTACCCCGTTGTGGCGACCGGCCATAAAGCCAAGAAGTACGAATTAAAAATCCACGTACGTACTCAAGTACGTACTTCTCGCCAACAGCCTTTGACTCACCATAAATATTTATAGGATTTATCTGCGCTTCTTCGCTATAACCAACTTGATTAGCGCCATCAAATACATACTCTGTCGAAAAATGAATTATCTTAGCGCCTATTGACTCTGCTGCCTCGACCAAATTTTTAACCGCCTCGCCATTTAATAAAAAAGCTGCCGCTTTATCAGTTTCGGCTCCATCCACGTTAGTATAACCAGTAGCGTTAATAATTAATTCGGGTTTTACAGAATTAATCTTTTCCAAAACTTCATTATTATCGGTGACATCAAGGTCCTCGCGGTCAAGAGCTATCAAGTCAGTACTAGAAAAGGCCTTGCACAAATCCGTGCCCAGCATCCCTCTGGATCCTAAAATCAGCACCTTTTTCATGCTATCTTTCTAAATATTGTTTTTTATAATAATCCAAATACTCACCGGATTTTATTTTATTCCACCACTCCTTATTGTCCTGATACCATTTTACAGTCATCTCCAACCCTCGATCCAAGCCTACTTTGGGCTTAAAACCAAATTCTCTAAGTCGCGAACTATCAAGCGCATAACGCTTATCATGAGCCGGCCGGTCTTTCACAAATTCAATTGATTTTTCATCTTTGGCTAATAGTTCCAATAACCGCTTCACTAATTGCAAATTGGTAACTTCCTCACCTGTTCCAATATTATAAACAGAATCAACTCCCTCTTTTCGAGCTAACATATCGATAGCGCGAGCATGGTCCTCAACATATATCCACTCTCGAACCTGCTGACCATCACCATAAATCGGCACTTTTTTACCTTCTAAAATATTCGTGACGGCTAGGGGAATTAATTTTTCCGGATAATGGTTGGGCCCGTAATTATTGCAGCTGTGAGTTACTACCACTGGCAGCTGATATGTTTTAGCATAGGCCGCACAAAGTAAATCAGCACCCGCTTTCGATGCTGAATAAGGGCTAGACGGATCAAATTTACTCTCCTCGATAAATTTTGTCTCGGTTGATCCAAAAACTTCATCGGTGGATATTTGAATATAGCGTGCCACCTTATACTTTTTCGCCGCTTCCAGTAAATTATAGGTACCCACGATGTCGGTCATGATAAAATCCCGGGGATTTAAAATTGAACGATCAACGTGAGTTTCGGCTGCGTAATTTATAATGACATCTATTTGGTCGGCGACCACTGCATTAACGACCTTTTCATCAGCCACATCACCTTTAATAAATTTATATCTTTCATTTTTTTCTACTTCTTTTAAATTGTCTAGATTGCCGGCATAAGTCAACTTATCTAAATTTACAACCAAATCATCGGCGTGTTCTTTTAAAACATGCCTAATAAACGCGCTCCCCATAAAACCTGCTCCACCCGTAACTAAAATTTTCATATTATCTTCGCCTTGATTTTCTTCAAAAACAGCTCGGCCTCGCCGTCAGAATAATCCCCCCTCGGCCACTTTGATAAATTATCTTCTTCCCTTCTAGGAATAATGTGGACGTGAAAATGAAACACGGCTTGACCAGCGGCGGCACCGTTGTTGACACTTATATTGTAAGACGATACCCCCATTGCTTCGGCCACCCCCGGCGCCAACTCTTGAGCAATGGCCATAACGTCAGCTAGTTCGTCTGGCGGTGTGCTAGTGAAATCAACGTGATGTTTTTTAGGTATTACCAAAGTATGACCTTTAGTCACTGGGTGAATATCTAAAAAAGCCAAAACATTTTCGTCTTCGTAAACTTTGTATGACGGTAATCCCCCGTTTACTATTTGGCAAAATATGCAATCAGTCATGGCTATAAATTCCATTTAAAATTTATACGCGCATCATCAAAGGGTATGCGTTCTTCATCAGGATTATCTTTATTATACACCTCGGTAGTGTGATAAAAAAGCAGGACCGGCTCTTGACTCAACACCTGATAACCATGGGCTACCCCAACCGGAATAAGGATTAATTTATAGTCACCCTCACCAGCGATAATCACTTGTGTTTCGCCTTTAGTTTTAGAACTCTCCCGCATATCATAAAGCACCACTTGCGCCTGACCGGTCGCTACAAACCATAAATCATCTTGTTTCTTATGCCAGTGAAAAGCTTTTATGGTCCCCGGGTAGGCAACCGTAAAAACGGTTTGACCAAAATTTTTCATGAGTTTATCATCTGCCCGCAATACCTCCATTAAAAAACCCGGCTGAGTTTTTTGATCGGGCACGTCGGGTATGTCTTTAAACACTTTTAACGCCTTAATCTGTACACCATCAATCATAATTTCTAAATATTAACCAAGTAAGTAATCCCATAACTGGTGCGGCTATTTTAACAAAAATATTCGCATCCATGTTCCATACAATAACAATTATCATGCCTGCCGACAATAGCGAAACAAAAGAATAAGGCAATAATGACTGGTTATTTAAAACCAATCCGCAAGCTACGCAAAGTAGTGCCAAAATTAATATTATATTTAAATCCCAAACCGTACTTACCATGCCGGAGCGATAAAACTCCAGCAATAACAAGACCCACCACGAAATTATTAAACCCTCACCTAAAAAGGTAATAAATTCTCGGTATTTTTTATTAATCTGTTGTAATTGCTCCAGGCTCTTCATATCGAGGTTTAAAAATTTTAACTGTTGGATTCCAAAATTTTTCTACAAAAGCTTGATTTAAAGTGTTATATAATTCCTGGGCATAATTGAAATTAAAAGGCTTCCTATATATTTTAGCGGTCACCTTTTCTAAAATCAGCTTGCCGTTGCTGTCTGGCGCCGACACCAATATTCTCAATGTGTGGTTTGGTATGTAAGGAAAACTATCAACCACTATTACCCTCTCTCCGTTTACCAACTTTTGCTCAGGAAATACATAATCCCATCCCCCACCTTGACGCACACCTAATTGCAAATTATCTGGTAACAGATTTGCTTTTAAACTTATATTTACACTCGTCGAACGCGGGGGTAATAATAAATCAAAATAAATAGGCTCGGTATTTACCAATATATATTTACTAAGTAACTCCACTCTACCCTCGGGCAACAATCTACTAAAATAAGCCGTGCGAGTAGTAAAATTTGTTTTAACAACTATCGGTTCATTACTAACTATTGCCTGCCAAACAACGGGCGCTAAAAATAATATGGGCAGTATTAGTTTCAACCATCGCCAGGTCATAATTCTGTTACCTTATATTCATATAAACTATAATCGCCATTATCCACTATGGTATTCTCAAACTTTAAACTAAATTGTTCCAAATTACTATTTTCCCTAACCATACTTTCATTACTAAGTGTTTGTCTATAATTATATACTGAAACACCCGCTTTTAATAAACCAACAACAGCGACATAATCATTATCACTCAATTCAACTATTACTTGCCTCTCCGGCCAAAAAAACTTATCTGTTATACCTGAAACTATCACTGAATTTTCAGGTGTAGCCGCACGAACCAAAGACGATTCATTATCAAATCGCCAAACATTTTGTCTTACAGCCTTAAGTCCCTCTTCTTTACTATATATAACGGTTTGTACAGAAAAAAATATAAATACAATGATATATAAAACCGCACCTAGTTTTACAAAACTTCTACTCCACCAACGCGTTAATAAAAAACTTATCGGCCAAAGCGAAAACACTAACCACGGTAGCCAATACCTCAAATATGAAGTCCCAATAGTTGCGTGCATATTGGTATTGTCAAAAAACAACCAACTACCATAATAAACTGTTAACCATATTGTCATCAGTAAACCTATTAAAGTGTATCCACGCACCAATCTTGGCATAGATCTCCAGTTAATAAAGAAAATAACAATAGCCAACCCAAAGGGGATCATTATCCACCACTGCAAAGTTATACAGTAATGCCAAAGTGTAAAAATAATATTTTTAAAACTAAAACCAAATGGCAATAATAAATTAGTAGCCCCCACTAATGCACCACTTCCAGCCCCTCCAGTAACCGCGCTTTGATATCCAGAGGACCACCAACTACCATAAAGTTTTAAATTCGTTAGAATAACAGGTAAAAATGCAACTCCAGATGCAAAAACAAAAAGTGGCAACTTAATAAAATCCAATGACTTTCTTTGCCAAATAATAAATATTAAAGTCAGCGGCACCAACCAAACCGCCTCCGAGCTTCGTACAGCGATTGCTAACCCAAAAACCGAGCCGGCTAAAATATAAATCCACCATTTTTTTTCAGAGATTATTTTATGAGCTAGCCAAATCAAAATGGCCACTAAATCAAAAAATAAGGCGTTGTGAAAAAAAGGTCGCGAATGATAGTACCAAAACGCTGGCGAGACCGCTGTCAATAATGTAAAAATCCAAGCCGTGGGCTTATCAAAAATTTTACATGTAAAACTATAAAGCGCCCACAAAGCCATAGCGCCAAAAAGCGGAGTTAGATATGGCAACGCCCCTTCACCAAAAACACGGCCGATACTTCCATAATAAATCGGTAGACCAATAAAACTCGCGGGTAAAATTTTATGATTTTTAACAATAGTACTACGGGGGTGGATTATTTCGCTACTGAGAGTGGTTGGAATTGACAGTGACATTTCCCCTCCCCGAGCAACTTGTTTTGCAAAAAAAGCATTAGCCATTTCATCGGGTGAGTTGTATCTTTGGGGTGACCCGAAACTAAAACTACTGTAGATAACAAATGCCAATATTAAAAAAACCGCTAGGCCTATTTTTTCATATATATTTAAACGATCGTTCATATATCTATTACATTATAAATCTTATAGTAAAAATGATACAATGTAACTAATGTTAATAGGTATTATTGCTATTGTTTCATCATTATTTATTTCGGCTAACGCCCTGTTTTGGCAAGTGGCTATTTTAGGGTTTATTTTTGGCCTAATTTACATATCCAGTTTATCTATAATGTTTGGAAAATTAGCCTCCTGGACAAACGATATAAAAGAGCGGTTCGCTTGGGGTTTACTATTTTCCCTAGCCAGCGCCTCATTAATTGGGGCTATACTTTTTTATTTAAGTTCCTGGGACAAGTCCATGATAATTGGGTTCACAATTTTCTTACCCATCGCCGTTTTTATTATTACCAAAGATAAAATAAATTCTACGGAAAGCGACCCAAATTATTTTATTGCTCGATCAACCTTATTCGTCGTCAGTGTTTTAATGCTGTTTGCCTATTTGTATCTAAATCCAATTACCCAGGCGGTTAGAACACCATGGAATATACTAATGCCCAATGCCCTTATTTTATACGCGCTAGTAATATTGAGCTTTATTTATTTAGCAAAAAAATCTATAGAAATTGTTTGGCTCATCCTTTTAGGCATTGCCACTTGGTCACTACTAAACATTTCTTTCCCCTTAACTTTTGGTTTTGACCCTTGGATACATCAGGCAACGGAAAAAATACTAGACACGACCGGAACGATATCGCCAAAACCATTTTACTATGTCGGACAATATAGTTTAGTGGTGTGGTTAAAAACGATCATCAACTTACCCATAATACTAATCGATCGTTGGTTAATAATTATCGCTGGCTCCATCGCCTGGGCCTTAACTTTTTACAATATTTCTAAAACGTTTATTTCTGATAAACGTTGGCTTATCTTAATTTCTAGTACATCACTCGTCTTTACCTGGCCGATATTTACCACTACCAATCCTCACCACCTCAGTTTAATGTGGTCTCTACTGACCATCGGTCTGCTCGCGATAAAAAATAAATATTTAGTACCTTGGTGGATAATATTCGCTTTTGGTCTATGCGCCTTATTCACCCACCCATTAATTGGTATTCCTGTGATACTGTCTTTATTTATTTTCTGGTACTCAGAAAGAAAGGGGCAGTCAGCCTTTATCAAAATTACCAGTATCCTCGCCTTGTTTTTAGCTATTCCACTAGCCTTTTTAGTTTTAGGTAATTTTGGAACGACCGCTTTAAGCGCCCAGCTTCATAATAACTTCATCAGTGGTTTAGAATCCATTGGATCAAGCTTCACGGCCTCAGTGCGATGGAAAAGTTACATCAATCTACCTGATTTAATTTATTTGGCAGTCAATTTTTTACCCCTTATTTTTCTAGCGTTGGCAACTTGGGGATTTATTAAAATCAAAAACCTGGAACCGTACTGGAAAATGTTTGTTTTGGTTTTTTCTGTTTTGACTCTAAGTTACGTTTTAATGAAACTTTTTTTCACTTTTCCGACACTACCAATTAATGAGCAGGGATTTTATACTGAACGATTGTGGCAACTTGGACTTCTATGGCTCTGGCCACTGGTAATGATGGCTATTTATAGCATTTGGCAAAGGGTTTCTGCTGGTGGGGCGGGCAATCAAGCCAAATTGCAAATATTTTTAGCCTTTGGATTAATTGCCGGTTTTTATATCACCTACCCTCGTCATGACACCTATCATAAAGACACTGGCTACAACACTACGCCAGCGGATATTGAGGCGGTCAATCTAATTAATCAAGATGCGGGAAATGTAAAATTCATCGTGCTCGCCAATCAAGCTGTCTCGGCAGCAGCGCTTAATGAATTTGGATTTAACAAATATTATAAGAATAATTTCTATTATCCACTACCAACTGGCAGCAACCCACTTTACCAAGTTTATTTAGAAGCAATGGAAAAAAATGGGCCTTATAAGAATGTCGTAGAAAAGGCTGCTAGTATCAGCGGTGTAAACGTAGTTTACCTGATTATTAATAATTACTGGGCGGACTCGGAGAAATTAATGAAAATAGCCACTGAAAATTCTGCGAATACTTTTTCCACGGCAGATAAGTCCGTGAATGTATTTAGATATAATTATTAGGTTTGGTAAAAAGTTATAATCTGTTACTATAATAGTTATGGTCGTTGATGGTAAAAAAATTTCTCAAAACATTGTAAACCTTTTAAAGCCACGAGTTTTAAAATTAAACCGCTCTGGAGTATACCCCAGACTGGCAATTATTTTAGTTGGCGATAACGACGCTTCACTCACCTATATAAAGAAAAAACAGCAGGCTGGTGAAAAAATCGGTGTAAGTGTTGATGTTTATAAATTGGATAAAAATTCGTCCACTGCCAAAATAGTAAGGAAAGTTAAAGCTATTCAAAAAAAATATCTTTCCGGTATTATCGTTCAATTGCCTCTGCCTAAAAAACTAGATGATTCTAAAATATTAAACGCTATCAGACCGGATTTAGATGTAGACCTAATGACTTATACCAATTGGGGTAAACTGGCTATGGCAGAGAATAGACTGGAACCGCCTACTCCGGCTGCTATTTTGGAGGTTTTAAAATTTCATAAAATTAACCTTACTGGTAAATATGTTGTCGTTATTGGTCGCGGTTGGCTTATTGGTAAACCGTTAACAAACTTATTGATGCAACAACCTGTAACCATTACTGTCTGTGGTAAATCCACTAAAAATTTACCAAAATTCACAAAGCAAGCGGACATTATTATAACAGCCGTTGGAAAACACAACTTACTACGTAAAAATATGGTGAAAACGGGCGTAATAATTATTGACGCCGGTTTTAGCTCAGTCAACGGCAAAATTGCCGGCGATGTAAACGTGAAAGAAGTAGAAAAAATTGCCAAACTAGTCACTCCCACCCCCGGAGGAATTGGGCCTATTACAGTCGCAAAATTAATGGCTAATGTTGTATCTAACGCAGAATACCTACTCAAGAAGCGAGACTAACTCCTGACAATAAACAGCTATATCAACCGGAACATAGTTTTCCTTGATGTTTTTTCTTATACCTCCAACCTGCTCGGGGGTTATTTTTAACAATCGCTCTTTAAACTCTACACCGTTTCCCGCTTCAAACATCCAGCCATTGATATCTTCAGACACTAATTCTGGAACACCACCAACCCGCGAGGCTAATACTGGCGTACCTAAACTCAAAGCTCGCTGAATAGTGAGCGGTGAATTCTCAAGGCATAAGGACGGCATAACAAGCAAGCTCGCATCCCGATACTTAGCTTCCACCTCGTCTTGGCTCAGTCTTTCATAAACAGCAAATCTCTTGTCGTCTTTAACAGAATCATAAACTCGTTTTTTATCTCCCGTCTCCCCCATTAGGATCAAGTCAATTTTAAACTCCTTATCATAAATATTTTTTAAATTTTCAATCAGCCAAAATAATCCTTTATGCTCTTCTGCCTGACCAACATACAAAAGTTTTAAGTAACCGTGACTGTCATCTGGCGCTTGATCAAAAGAATTAACAAATAATTGGGGATTGGCCTTAACGACCCGAGCGCTCCGAACGAAAAAACCACGAGTAGTGTATTCCCGTTCTAACCACTCAGAGGGAAAAATAACCGCTTGCGGTGAGCCAAATATATTTTTTAAAATTGTCTGATAAAACCAAGCGGCCACACCGCTATTGTTTTTACCCCACATAAAAAGGCCAGATGGATGCAGGAGCTGAACATCGTGCATAATTTGCACAACCGGTAACTTCATTTTTCGCCAAAGTGCCGGTAGTAAAAAAGATAAACCCATCAGGTTGGCGCTTATTACTGCTGTCACACCTTCATCTTTTAGTATTTTCTTAACTCGCCTAGTTACATGCCAATTGAATATATTATTAACGTGCCAAAACAATCTCCAAATCTTTGGGTACTTTTTTGCATCTAAATAGTAATATAAATTTAAAGGATAAATTCTAAATACCTTCGCCCCGCTCTCTTCCGATACGGAAAATTTTTTATTAACTAAGGCTTTTTTGGGAGCAGTAGTAATGACCGTCACTTGGTGCCCAATTTTAATCAGCTGCTTAACAACCTCGGCTGTTACTATTTCCGCGCCCCCACGAGCGAATGGTGGATATAAGTTTGTAAAAACTGCTATTTTCATAATTTTTCGTATATAACTTCTAACCTGTTAATAATTTTCGGCCAACGATATTGATTGTCAACCATTAAACGACCACACTCACCCATTTTTTTTCCTAAACTCGGCTGTGTAATTATAAAACTCATCGCTTGCGCTAAATCATCAACATCACCGGGGTTAACCAAAATACCATTTTCACCAGTTTTAATTAAGGACCTTACACCTGTTAAATATGAAGCCACTACTGGTAAACCGCAGGCCATTGCCTCCAGCGCCACTATACCAAACGCCTCGGCCTCGTTCAATGATGGTAAAACAAAAAGCTGTGATAAATTATATGCTCTAACTAAATCTTCATCGCTCAAACGGCCAGCAAAGTGAACCTGGTCACTAATGTTTAGCTGCGCCGCTTGTTGCTGATAACGGGGTTTTAAATCACCCTCACCAACAATTAATAATTGCCAGTTTTTGTTTGGTATTTTGGCAACGGCGCTCAGCAAAACATCAACGCCTTTAAAATAATGAGCTTGATCCAAACCGCCCACAAACAATATGGTGGGAAGGTTATCTTTTAAATTTAGGCCTGCAATTTTGTTTCCAAAATTAGTAACCATAAATTTTTCATCAACACCAAAAGGCAAGGTTTCTAGATGAGCCGCTTTACCTAACCGTGGACGAACTTGGTATTTCAGGTAGTCTTCGCTAGACACCAACCAAGTATTAACTTTTGATAACAGTTTCCTTTCCGATATAAAAGCATCAGCGCCTGCCAGTAACGATTTTAAACCACTTGGGTTTGGCACCATGTGATAAGTGGCGACTAATTTAATTTTATCGCCAAAGGCAAAATATTCTTGAGCTCCAAAAAAAGGATAATGTAAATGGACTACATCAAAATTTCGTACTAAATCATAAATCTGAGGTACTAAGGCCCCGTTACCTAATTTAAATTTGGGATCTAATAAATTAACTTTCACACCTGGTAAATCCACCACTCTTTGCTCAGGAAAATAACGGGGTGTAAAAACCGTTACTTGATGGCGCTCGGATAAACGTTTGGCGTATTCAAAAGCTACTTGGCCAATACCGCCAAGGTGCGGAGGGTAAACGCATGTGATTTGAGCAATCTTCATAAATTACCACCAAATAAGTTGCTTTAATATTGACCACATTACAACCGAGACTGGATTAAATATATATTTAACGTACCAAGGATTATTCTCCTGAAATTGAATTCTACTTGAGGCGAATGATAACAAATATCGATCGCTTACTTTTCTCAATATTTTTACTTGCTGTCTTTTTTTCAAAATATATGTAATACCTTTACCGCTAACCCAAAACTTAATCGCTTTAAGATGTTCATTTAACCAACCATTTAAAATGGCTGTCACAATGATGGCTAATTCAGAAAAAATTAAAGGGAAAAAAAGTAAAGCAACGGTCGGCCATTTATAATAACCAAGCAAGACCAATATACGATTTCTCTCCATATAATAATATTGTTTGGTACTGGAAGCAAAAGTGTAATAGTGAATAATTTCCGCGTCACTATTTACTTTTAATTTATAACCAGCTAGACGTAGACGCCAACATAATTCCAGGTCTTCATGATACATAAATAATTCTTCATCAAACAAACCCACTTTTTGCAATGCACTAGCGGAAATTAATACTGCAGCACCACTCAAATAAGGGGCCTCGGCCCCCAGTCCTACCCAAGGGAGCTTTCTTAATGCCGACTCTAAGGTCCAACCATTACCTCCCGCATACCCAAAACCTAAATAATGATAGAGGTTCCCCAAGCTATTTATACGGCCATTTGGTAAAGATAACTTTGGGCTAACAGCCGCAACGTTTTTGTCCTGTTGTAAATTTAGCACCAATTTTTCTAAACAACCGGCTATGACTTCTGTATCCTGATTTAATAAAAAGACAGCGTCAGCGCCATCTTGCAAAGCTCTGGTAATGCCTACATTATTACCCCCAGCAAAACCCAGGTTATTTTTTTGCGGCAATAAAACCACCTGGGGCCACAGTCTAGTTATATAATTTATTGAGTCGTCAGTCGAGGCGTTATCTACCAGATAAACGCTATGATCAACACTAGTTTTTTCAATACTAGTTAAAAGCGCTGGCAAATACTTTAAACCATTGTAGCAAACAATTACAACACCAACTTTCATATTTATTATTCAGGGATACTCGCGGATTTACTCTTGAATTTGATTTGCCATTTATCAGCCGGGGCAAAGAACAAAGCCAGTGAAGCACCCAGCAACGCCATATTTTTCCATACCAAATCAAAATCTAGAAACACGAAGAAGCTAATAAACAATAACGCCGATACTATAGCAGCGAGGTCAACCCAAATTCCAACAATCAATAATATACCGAGCGCAAGTTCAAACCAAGACTGAAAGGTAACGAAAATTTCCGGCGGTATTGGCAGCCAAGAAAAACTAGCCACCATTTCCACTGCCTCAGCTCGGTTCGTACAAATACCCAACGCATCAACCTTTGAGAACAACTTACTAATTGATGGCCATAAAAACACCAAACCTAGGCCAAGACGTAAAAATACCGTCGACAAATAACTATACTTTTTATAATCAAACATACTATTGTTTCTCCTTATAATTCTTAATTGCTAAATCTCGTACGATTTTAGTTACTTGTCTATCATTTTTTTCCAATCTAGAAAATATTTTGAACAGTAAATAAAAAATAATTAACAATGATAGATAAACAACCACGTCGGCCCCTCGGCCTACACCCAGAATAGTCGCGAGATAACTTGTTGATTCCGGCAAGACCCCAACCAAACCAACCACCAGCCAAAATAAAAACCAACCCGTGAACTCTTTATAATTAATTTCGTTATTTTTCCAGCGACTAAATAATCGCCACCAAACAAACAGTACAAAGAGCGTTATGATAATTTGAATCGGAGTCATAAATTATTTAATAAACTTTCCCAAAATTAAGTCTTTAACTATCTTAAGCGCTGGCATCCGACCTTGTTTACTCGACTTAATACTGTAATCGGTATAACGAACCGTCACCGGTACTTCTACCCAACGCAACTTAAGTCGGGCCACCTCATCAATAAATTCAGAGCTAAATGCCATCTCATCGTGAATAAAATCCATCCTTGTGAGCGCTGACGCCGACACTGCCCGAAAACCGTTATGAGCGTCGGTCAATTTAATCCCTGAAAAAACCCATGTAAATACTATACCGAGCTTTAAAATAAACTTTCTTAATACAGGAATATTTTCTACATTTCCCAAAAACCTGGATCCTAGCACAACATCTGCTTGTTTATTTTCAATTGGCGCAATCACCTTCTCTATATCGTCAGCTAAAAATTGCCCATCAGCATCAAAATGTATTATCACCGTCGCTCCTAATTCAAGTGCCAACACCTGTCCGGTTTGTAAAGCTGCGCCATAGCCTCGATTGACTGCGTGTCGTAAAGTAATGGCGCCAGCTAGCGTCGCCTCCTCACTAGTTGCATCAACAGAACCATCATCTACCACAATTACTTTATCTACCTTACTTAAAACAGAGCGAACCACTTCACCCACCTGGCTACCCTCATTATATGCTGGAATAATCAAGATTTTCATATCTCTAATCCCTTGAACCAATTAATAGTTTCTCCTAACCCTGCTTTTAAGTCAAATGCCGGTTTCCAGGCCGTATCCCTCCTTAACCTCCTATTATCCAAACAGCTATGCATAACCTCACCAGCACCCCGTGGGGCCTCATACGACACTCGCGGAACAACCCCAGCCAACTCACCTATAGCCAAAGCTAACTCCCTTATAGAAGTTTGTCTGCCAGTGCCCACATTGTAAACACCCTTACCTTTATCCTTAAGGGCTATCGCGGCAGATACCACGTCCTCCACAAATATAAAATCCCGCGTCTGTTCACCGCGACTGTGAAGAGGTAATTGGTCACCTGCCAATAATTTATTAATAAAAATTGTCACCACGCCCGATTCTTTGGCGCTTAATTGCCGAGGTCCATAAACATTGGCTAATCTTAAACACACAAAATTAAGTTTTGTTGTAATATCAAAACTTTTTAAATAATTTTCTATTGTAAGTTTTGCCTGTCCATAGGGCGAGAGCGGCAGTGTATTTGCCGACTCGGGGGTAGGCAATAAATCGGCGTCACCGTAAATAGCCCCGCCAGATGAAATAAAAATAAATTTTTTTACAAAGTTATCAATTGAAGCTTTGATAACATTGAGGGAACCTATCACATTTATCTCAGCATCTGTCACAGGATCTTTAATTGATGCCGGAACACTTACTTGAGCTGCCAGATGATAAACTACCTCTGGCCCAAATTTCTTGAACGCCGAACTAAGTTTTTGTGAGCGAATATCCAGCTTAATAAATTGCGCGCGCCTGTTAAGATTTCCTTTTTTTCCAGTTGATAAATTATCAAGGACCAAAACCTTGTGCCCTTGCTTTATTAATTTATCAACCAGATGAGAGCCAATAAATCCTGCCCCTCCAG